>JAASSH010000206.1 GCA_021767985.1 Gammaproteobacteria bacterium
CCGTTGATCGGAAAGGTGCGGGTAATATCGGAGGCGTAGCCCTCGACTTCACAACCGGCATCGATCAGCAGCAGATCGCCATCCTGCAGCTGGTCACTGTTTTCGGTGTAATGCAGGATACAGCCGTTAGCACCGCCGCCGACAATCGACGAGTAAGCATGCCTGGCGTTGTGGCTGCGGTACTCGTGATCGAACTCGGCCTCGATCTGGTACTCATGCTTGCCCGGCGCACAGAGCTTCATCGCGCGCTTGTGCGCGCGCACGTTGATCGCCGCCGCCTTGCGCATCAGGCGCAGCTCTTCGCGGCTTTTAAACAACCGCATGTCGTGCAGTATGTAGTCCAGAGATACGAACTCGGACGGCACGTGCAGCCCGGCGCGCGACTGTGCCTTGATGTGGTTGACCCAGCCGATCAGGCGTTTATCGAACTCCGCGGAACCGCCCATGGTGTAGTAAATACTGTCGGTGCCCTCGAGCAAACCCGGCAGGATGTCGTCGATATCGTCAATCGGGAAAGAGTCGTCGGCGCCATAAATTTCGACCGCGCCTTCCTGGCCGGCTCGGCGACCGTTCCAGGTTTCCTGCTCCGGGTTTTTCTCGCGGCAGAAAAGGATGTACTCGCCGTGCTTGCGGTCCGGAATAAGTACCATCACCGCGTCAGGCTCTTTGAAACCGGTAAGATAGAGGAAATCGCTGTCCTGACGAAACGGGAAATGGGCATCGCGATTGCGGATGATTTCGGAGGCCGACGGCAGAATCGCAATCGTGTTCTTGCCCATCATCTTCATCAACTGATGCCGGCGGCGTTTGAATTCGGCAGGTTTCATACAACTCCTGGTATGCAGGGCGACATCATGCAAGGGAACGGTTTACCTGTTTCGTTCAGCAAACAATCAACCTGTCCAGGCAATTGCTTCAATGCACGGTCAACTCGGGTTTCAACGGATTCACGGTCTCGTGCAACAGCAGCGCCGACATACGCACATGCTCGACAATTTCCGCAAACTGCAGCTCGGATTCTTCACTGCTTTCCTCGTCATGGCGGAGCTTACTAATTTCGAGCAGATCTGACAAACACTCGCGCGCCTCGGCATCCAGCCTGTCATCGCTGCCGACGCCAACCACGCCGACGCCATACAAAAACCCCTGGCACCAGCCGGCCAAACCGAGCAGACGCAGGCCGAAGTCCTCGCTCTCGTCGGGCAACAACAGCTGCAGCCCCAGCTCTTCGTCGTTCAACTGCTCGCGCGTCAGTTGATAGAGCTCCTCGAGCACGCCCAGCTGCTCCGCGGCCAGTACGTTACCCTGATCGGGCAAGTCATCCAGCGTGTGGCTCAGCCAGGTTGCGAATACCGCATTATCCAGCAGCAACGCACACAGCGTACCATGGGACTCGGCCGCATCGGCGGTCGCGCCCAGGCTCTCCAGTGCTATCTGTACCCGGTCGAAATCGAGCATTGTAGAAAACTCGCAGATTCGTATAATTTTTGCATTCTAGCACTGGCACCCTGCTGCAAACAGCAACTGCATGTTGACCTGCGCGACTTAAGGCCCGATGATTGCACTATGACCTCAGATAAAAACGTATACACGGAAGACGACCTCAGACAGCTCGAGCAACGTATCGACGAGCTGATCAATACCGTCGGCTCTCTAAAAAACGAAAATACCAGCCTCAGACAGCAAAAAGACAAGCTGGTTAGCGAGCGTTCTCAACTGATCGAAAAGACCGAAATGGCTCGAAGCAGGGTTGAGGCGATGATTTCCCGACTGCGATCACTCGAACTAGGCTCATGACAGACCCCCAACCAATCAATATTTCCATCCTCGACAAGGACTACAAGGTCGCCTGCCCACCCGGCGAGCAATCGGCGCTGCTGGAATCCGCCAAGTTTCTCGACAGCAAGATGCGCGAAGTGCGCGATTCCGGCAACGTACTGGGCTCGGAGCGAATCGCGGTGATCACCGCGCTCAATATGGCCAACGACCTGCTCAGGACCAGCAACGTCGACAAGGAACTCGGCCAGGAGCTGCCGCCTCGTCTGAAGGACCTGGAACACAAGATCTCCCGCGTACTCGAGCAGGCAAAACAGCTCGAAATCTGACAGCTATCGAAGCTATTAGAATTTTATATTTTACTTTTCACCAGTTTCGGGCCATAGTCATCTAATACTGACTACGGTGTTCGTTAGCATCCATCATAATCCTTGAGCCTATTTATCAATCTCGGGGACTTTCGTGTAACACTGGTGTGCATGCCTGACGAGTCAGGAAGCCTGATGGGTTGCCAATAACCCCACCTGAACCTTTGGTTCAAGGTTGATAGATTTGCGACGGCACCGTGGTTGGTATCCTCTCCCCGCGTTTATTCTTTGTAATCCGGGTACTTGAAACAACTTGATGGCAAGCCGCATTAAGCTCCGGCCGCTACCTCAGGAACAATTGATAAGCTTCGTTATCGGTCTCCTCCCAGTAGGGAATCTTGAGACTCTTGAGGAATGCGTTAAAGGCCCGCAGATCCCCCCGATCGACCTGGAACCCCATCAGGATACGACCGAAATTGGAACCGTGATTACGGTAATGGAACAGACTGATGTTCCAGCGATTACCTACCTTCATCAAAAAATCTAATAAGGCGCCCGGCTTTTCCGGAAACTGGAAGCGATAAAGATGCTCGTTACTCACGCTGCTGCCCGGGTGCCCGCCGATCATATAACGGGTATGCAGCTTGGCGACCTCGTTGCCGGTCATATCGACAACCTTGTAACCTTTTGCCTGCAGCCTGGCAATGAGCTTGTTTTTTTCGTCGATACCGTGAGACAACTGGACGCCGGCAAAAACGCGGGCAACCGTGGCATCGGAATAGCGATAATTAAACTCGGTAATCGAGCGATGGCCGATCAACTGGCACAAGCGTTTGAAACTGCCCGGACGTTCCGGGATCTCGACCGCGAGCAACGCCTCGCGCTCCTCACCGAGCTCGGCGCGCTCCGACACGTGTCGCAAACGATCGAAATTCATGTTGGCGCCGCAGTTTATCGCGACATAGGTCTCGCCCTCGAGACCATGGGTTTCAACATATTTCTTCATGCCGGCGAGCGACAAGGCCCCCGCTGGCTCGCAGATAGCGCGGGTATCTTCGTAAGTATCCTTGATGGCCGCACATATCTGGTCGGTGGATACCAGGATTACGTCGTCGACCAGGTCCTTGATCATGGAAAAAGTGTTTTTACCGACCTGCTTGACCGCCACGCCATCGGCAAAAATGCCGACTTCCTTCAGGACCACTCGACGGCCCGCCTTGCGCGCCTCGTAAAAACAGGCCGCATCATCAGGCTCGACGCCGATGATTTTGGTTTCGGGTTTCACCGCTTTCATGAAGCCGGCGATACCCGCGATCAACCCGCCGCCGCCGACCGCCACAAAAATCGCGTCGATCTTGCCCGGGTGCTGACGTATCAGTTCGTGGGCAATCGTGCCCTGCCCCGCCATGACGTCAAAATCGTCGAACGGATGAATGAAAGCCAGCTTTTCTTTTTACGCCAGCTTCAGACAGTAGTCCTTGGCGGCATCGAAGTTCTCGCCATACAAAACCGCCCTGGCGCCGTAAGCCCGAACCGCCGACACCTTGATGTCGGGAGTCGTGGTCGGCATGACGATAGTCGCCTTCAGGTGGAGCTTCCTGGCGGCAAGCGCCACGCCTTGCGCATGGTTACCTGCCGAAGCGGTGATAACGCCTTTCAGGCCCGGATTGGCCTGCAGCTCCTGGTAAATCTTGTTGAAAGCACCCCTGCACTTGAACGAAAACACCGGTTGCAGGTCTTCACGCTTGAGAAAAACCTTGCTGTTATAGCGCGCCGATAATTTCGGCATAAAATCCAGCGGCGTCTCGCGGGCTACGTCATATACCCTGGCGGTCAGTATTTTCTCTAGAAATTTTTCTTTACGCATAGCCCGTTAAATCGATTAGTTGTGATATTGACCAAAGCAAAACAGCGCAATCTCTTGCGCTGCTTGCTGCTGATTATCATAATTGATCGCACTCGAAGCAACAGGTAAATCAATGAACCCCGAAGATAAAAAGCGAATTGCCGCGGAGGCCGCCGTCGATCATGTCAAGTCCGATTCGATAATCGGCGTTGGCACGGGCTCGACCGTCAACCACTTTATCGATTTGCTTGCCGCAAAAATGGCGAACCAGGTCAAGGCCGCGGTCTCGAGTTCCGAGGCGTCCAGCGAGCGCCTGCGCGGTCACGGTATCAAGGTTGTCGATCTGAACGAGGTCGGCAAACTCGATCTGTACGTCGACGGTGCGGATGAGTCGAACGCACAATTGCACCTGATCAAGGGCGGCGGCGGGGCATTGACGCGTGAAAAAATCGTCGCAGCGGCCAGCCGCGAGTTCGTCTGCATTGCCGACGACAGCAAGCTGGTAGATGTGCTGGGCGCATTTCCGCTACCCGTGGAAGTAATTCCGATGGCGCGCGAACTGGTCGCCGACTCGCTGCGCGCGCTGGGAGGCGAACCACGCCTGCGCAACGGCACGATTACCGACAACGGCAACCAGATCCTGGACCTGCACGGGCTCGCTATCAGCGATGCGCCCGATCTCGAAACCCGTATCAACCAGATTACCGGCGTGGTCAGCAATGGCCTGTTCGCCCACCGCCCGGCGGACGTACTGATTCTAGGCACCGATCAGGGCGTCGTAACCCATACGGCAGGCTCTGATTAACCCGGATATCACCGTCGGCTTCGCGGATATCGAACCCGGTTTCACCCATAAAAAAAGCCTGCACAGGCAGGCTTCTAATATCTGAATCAATCTGGGCGTCGCGAGCGCCGCGAGTGCAAGGCATTTTCGACGGCAAAGGCGTGAGCGTACCTAAAGTACGCGATCGTCTTGCCGGCGAAAATAACGCCGCAATCGCAAGCGCAGCAGCCCGGATCAGCGCTTGGAGAACTGGACGCCGCGACGGGCCTTGCGCAATCCAACCTTCTTACGTTCGACTTCGCGGGCATCGCGAGTCACGAATCCTTCCTTACGCAGGGCTTCGCGGAAAGTCTCGTCGTACTGCAGCAGCGCACGGGTGATGCCGAGACGAATCGCGCCAGCCTGGCCGCTGGGGC
>JAASSH010000207.1 GCA_021767985.1 Gammaproteobacteria bacterium
CGAGTTCGGCTTCGTTGAGCCGGCATCCCAGCGCCTGGAAATTAATAAACACGTCTCGATCACTCACAAAAAAAAGTCCGCGGATTCTACCAAGAAAACCCTTCCCATAGCGGAATTTTTCATCCCAGACGCTTATTCCCTCGCAAGTGGGCTTCGATCAGCGGTATGCCTGGTCGCTTCGAAGGGGTCAGAGCAAAATTGCCGTCTTAGTTATGAGTTGTAGAAGGAATTTACCGGCAATTTTGGTCTGACCCCGGCCTTCGCAGTGTCTGGATACCCGGGGTCAGAGTAAAAATTTCGGTTCAGTTTCGCTACCGGCTCGATAGCACAGAAATTTTTGCTCTGACCCCTTCGAAGCGACCTGGGACACAGCTAGTTGTTAGCGGACTTTGGCGGAGGCGGAATCGGAGTTGCCGCGATTGTCGAGCCAGGAAATGGTTATCAGGTCACCCTTGCGGCCAGGAATCTCCAGTGCGAGATAGGGATTTCTCGAGATCGATTTACCCCAGAAGGCTTCCATGACGATGCGACGGTTGCGGCTGACGATGACTTCGCGGATATAGTGCGGCGGCACCTTTTTACCGGTTTTATTTATTTTGCGGTTACCGGTTTCCATCGGATGATTGATGACGGATTTGACCGTCACCTGGCCGTCGATCTCGTGGGCGCGAATTTGTATCGTGTTTGACATCTTCAGGCCCTGCAGCTATTGCGACCCACGCGAATCGGTCGCTGGTTGGCATACAGGACGCCGTCGGCCTTGACCACCACCAGCAGGTCGCTGGTGTCGGCCATGCGGATACGCGTCGATACGAAATCCTGGGATTCGTAGAGCCTGAAATGCGCCGTGAACGGGGATTCGTTACCCGCCACCACCAGTGAAATCGATTCGGTGTTGGCAAAACCCGACCTTACCCTGACGGGCACCATGTTGGCGTCGCTGGCAATATGCGGGGCTTCGATCTCGATCTTGTCGGATTCGCCGATATCGGCGCCGCCGAGGACCTCACGCAGGGCCTCCGGCATTTCCTTGGCCAGAAAGGCCCTGGTGGGATAACTCGCGAGCGCGGTGCCCGGTAAAATAATTCCGGCCAGTGCCGCCTGCACTCCAGCTTTCAGTAATGTTCTACGCTTCATAGTCGGCTGCCCGCTATACCGGGCTCAATCTGTCTACCCGGTTTGTATCGGCCGCCGGCCGGAAAGCTTGAAATGAGATCCGGGAATTCTACCGATTCAGCAGGACCAACCGCTTCTCGCGCGCCTTCGACTGGGTGGCGAGATCGGTTTCCGGCAATTCGAGCACCTGGTCGTAGAGCTTGATCGCCTGGTCACGATTACCGGTAATTCGGTGGAACTCGGCCTCGGCCATCATGCGCAGGGCCGGGCGTTTCAGCGCCCGGTATATTTCGGATAATTCGAAATATACCTGCTTGTCGTTCGGGTACTGGTTTTCCAGTGCTCTTGCGATAACCAGCGCGGACTGGTGGTGGCCACTGAGCTTGAGCACGTTCACCAGGCGTAACGACAATACGTAATCCCCGGGGAAAATGTCGAGCAGACGGCGATAAACCAGTTCCGCCTCGGACTCGCGGCCCAGGTGCTCGAGGTTTTCGCCATACGCGATGCTGTACCAGATATTCTCATTGTCGCTCTGGTAAAGTTCGGCCAGTTTCGCATCAGCGGCACGGTAATCCGCGGCCAGCATCAATCTAAGTGCCCGCAGGTATTCGCTGCCCTGGTCGGGTAAATAGTCGCTGCTCTTGTAAAGCAGGTAATCCTTGAACAGCAGGAAATCGTCGAACTGGTTGCGGCCACGGCCCAGCCTGCTGGCCCGGTTAGCGGCTTCGGCGATTCGATTGTTGTTCAACGGGTGCGTGCGCAGATACTCGACGTTTCCGAGTTCGGATGGACCTGACAGCTTCTGCATGATGCCGAAAAACTCGACCATACCGTTGGGATCGAATTGCGCTCGCTGCAGCAGATCCATGCCGACGCGATCGGCCTCATATTCGTTTTCGCGGGTGAAATTAACCATTGCCTGCTGTGTCCCCGCGATACCCCCGTAGGCGACGGCGGCCCCGACATCGGAATTAGAGCCACCGAGCAACAATCCGGCCAACAGGGTTAACAGCGCCGTGCTGTTTAGCTCGCTGCCTTTATCCATCATATCCATACCGTGCGTCAGGCGCACATGCGCGATTTCGTGCGCCATCACCGACGCCAGTTGATGCTGGGTGCGCGCCTGCATGATCAATCCCCGGTTGACGCCGATAAAGCCACCGGGCAGCGCAAACGCGTTAACCGAATTATCACTCACGATGAAAAATCGGTAATCCCGCACCCGGTTATCGATCCCCGCCAGCAGGCGGAACCCGAGATCATTGATGTAGCGATCCAGCAGCGGATCGCTTTCTACCAGTCCACTGGCAAGGATCCGTTCATACACCGAGCGCCCGAGCTGCGTTTCACGCTCGATATTCAGTAACGAGTTCTGCCCCAGCGACGGCAGCTCCGAACTCGTGCTCGCAGGCCAGCCCGCCAGCATCAAAATAACGCCCAGGATTACGGCAAAGACTGAACGGCAGGGGTTCGGCGTGAAACGGGGGTACTGCGGCATCAATAGTTGTGCTATTGGTGATGTTGTTCGATTGGAAATCGGTCTATACTACAATAATATCGACTCCATATTACAGTAATCGTTCCAGAATCGAAATTTAATGCCACAAATCAAGGAAATCAGCGTATCAGACCTGCACCGGATGTTGCGCAAGCAGGATCGCTTCGAGCTGCTCGATATTCGTACGCCGGCAGAAATCGCGCGTGGGGTACTGCCAAATGCCTTAACCCTGCCGATGCACCTGGTCCCGCTGAAGCTTAACTTCTTTAGCGAATCACCGCGGCAAATCGTTATCTACTGCCGTACCGGTAGTCGTTCGGCCCAGGTTTGCCGATTCCTGAATCAGCAGGGTATCAACAATGTCATCAGCCTGCGCGGCGGCGTGGTCAAATGGGCTTCCGGCGGACATGCACTGGATCCCGAACCCCGCGGAGCGATAGGCTAGCTTGCCTTTTCGGAGACCCTGGCATATAACAACAAGCCTGGCGGCAACCAGCCCATAACCCATAGAGGAGGTTTATCTGATGGCCGAATTCGATCGCGAACTTGATGCCTCGGGACTCAACTGCCCGTTGCCGATTCTGCGAGCCAGAAAAGCACTTAGCGACATGGAACGGGGCCAGACACTGCGCGTGATCTCTACCGACCAGGGCTCGGTCAAGGATTTCGAAGCCTTCTCGAAGCAAACCAATACTCCCCTGCTCTCTTCCACCGAAGAAGGCGGGAAGTTCGTGTTTTTACTAAAGAAAAGCTGAACTCGAAATTCCGCGAAAAACTGCTCCGTCCGGCCATATCGGTGGCCGGGCACCGATGTTTTGCTGAAATTAGCGCTCAAGCGTGACCAAATCGCTACTTTTTTACCGATTTCCCTAATAAATCCAAGCTGTTATTAGTGCAATTGTAAATTAACCATAATAGAATTTTGGGTTTGGCATTAGCAAATCAACTTTAGAAGTAGGAATAGAGGTTAGCGTGGAATTATCGGGTTCTGAAATCATAATCCAGTTTTTAAAGGACGAAGGCGTCAAGCATGTCTTTGGCTATCCGGGCGGTGCGGTGCTGCACATTTACGACGCGTTGCAGAAACAGACCGACGTGGAACATATCCTGGTGCGTCATGAACAGGGCGCCTCGCACGCGGCGGACGGCTATGCGCGCGCCACCGGCAAGCCGGGCGTTTGCCTGGTGACATCCGGCCCGGGCGCGACCAACGCGATTACCGGTATTGCCACCGCTTACATGGATTCGATTCCACTGGTAGTACTGACCGGCCAGGTGCCGAGCCACGTGATTGGCCAGGATGCGTTCCAGGAAGTCGATGCAGTCGGCGTTTCGCGTCCCTGCGTCAAGCATAATTTCCTGGTCAAGGACCTGAGCAAGCTGGCGGAGACGCTGAAGAAGGCGTTCTATGTCGCTACCACCGGCCGCCCCGGACCCGTGGTCGTCGATATCCCGAAGGATATCACCGCGCCTCACATCAAGATCCCCTACGAGTACCCGACCAGGGTCGACATGCGCTCCTACAACCCCAACTTCAAGGGTCATCCGCGCCAGATCAAGCGTGCGGTGGAATTAATGCTCAGCGCCAAGCGACCAATGGTTTATACCGGTGGTGGCATCATCATGGACGACGCCTCACAGGAACTGCGGGACTTCGTGCGCAAGCTCGGATTTCCAATCACGCAGACGTTGATGGGACTTGGCGCCTTTCCCGGCACTGACCCGCAATTCATCGGCATGCTCGGTATGCACGGCACCTACGAGGCCAACATGGCGATGCACGAATGCGACGTGCTGATTTGTATCGGCGCCCGCTTCGATGACCGTATCACCGGAGTCACCAGCAAGTTTTGTCCCTACGCGCAAATCATTCATGTCGATATCGATCCGGCCTCGATTTCGAAAACGATCAATGCCGACATCCCGATCGTCGGCGGCGCGAAACAGGTTTTGACCGAAATGATCAAGCTGCTCGATAAAACCGATGCCAAGGTCGACCAGTCGGCGCTCGACAACTGGTGGAAAACCATCAAGGCCTGGCAGAAACAGGACAGCTTTGCATACGAGAAGAAGGACGGCCTGATTCAGCCGCAGGAAGCGGTCGAAGAGCTGTACAAGGTGACCGGGGGCGATGCCTATATCACCTCCGACGTCGGCCAGCACCAGATGTATGCCGCGCAGTTTTATCATTTCGACGAGCCGCGCCGCTGGATCAATTCCGGGGGCCTCGGCACCATGGGCTTCGGCCTGCCCGCGGCCATGGGCGTCAAGCTCGCCTTCCCCGATAAGGACGTCGCCTGCGTCACCGGCGAAGGCAGTATCCAGATGTGTCTGCAAGAGCTTTCGACCTGCCTGCAATACGACCTGCACGTCAAGATTATCAACCTGAATAATCGCTATCTCGGCATGGTGCGGCAGTGGCAGGAATTCTTCTACGAGAAACGCTACTCGCATGTTTACATGGATTCGCTGCCCGATTTCGTCAAGCTGGTGGAAGCTTA
>JAASSH010000208.1 GCA_021767985.1 Gammaproteobacteria bacterium
CTCGAGCGGTTGATAGCGGTGCAGGCCGCGGGTGCTGATCTCGAGTATCAGGGCAGCCATTCGCTGTGCTCCAGAAACTTCTGAATCAGTGGCAGGGTCGATGCGTAGTCGACTCCGGTCATTGTCAGGGTAATGAAGAATCCCTTGTTCTTGTGACCGGTCAGTGCCGCGGTGAACAGCATGTCGCTCATGCCCTCGTACTCGACGTATTCGCGACGGCACAGGTTACTTTTCATCTCCTGGCCCGATACGTCGATAAACCAGGTTTCACAGCTGAAGTTGCTGACAATGTCTCGATCTACCTTCGACTCGATCTGATCCTTGTTCAGGTTTTGATACAGATTGTAGAACTGGATCGGGTTGAGCTCGTCCGATTCGAGCCAGTAATACTCGTACACCAGTCGGCCGACGAACTTGTTGTCCTCGTCGAGGTAAACATGGTTCTGGTTGGTGCATCGAATCTGGTAACGCTTGTAGCGTGCGATCGCACTAAGCTTGGCGCTGTTATCCCAGCAGCGCACGGTTGGAGATATAGCGCCGGGTAACCTGAATTGGCGCAGATCGAGGTCCGGCCAGTCGCTGGCCAGCAGTTGCTCGATATAGCTGGTTTCGTAAGCCAGCACCTGGCGTGCGACCTCGAGCTTGAGATCGCCGCTATCGGTTAAATCGCCGGCGGCGCGCTCGATCAGATCGGTTAGAAAACGCGAAGGCACGATAAAGCTGATGTCGTTGCGCGCGGTAGCGACGTTGATACCGATCGCCTCGCCCTGGTCGTTAAAAGTCGGTCCGCCGCTCATGCCGGGATTGAGGCTGCCCGAAAACAGGATGCGGCTGTCGTCGGTCTGGTTCAGCAGGCCGCCATTGGTGCCGACCGCGATGCTCAGGCCCAGGTCCAGCGGGTTGCCCATCGCAAAAATGGGTGCGCCGCGCGGCGGCAGAGGGCTCATCCTGATGGCTTCGCCGATCGGTTCGTCGGCACGAAGCAGGGCCAGGTCGTGGGCGACGTCGAGGCCGATCAGTTGCAATTCTCCCTCGCTCCCGTCCTTGCCCACATAGGTGATGTAAAACACGTCGGGTTCGAGAATGACCTGGCCGATGACATGATAGTTGGTCGCCATCTGGCTGCCGTCGCCGACGATGAAACCCGAGCCGATGCTGGATTTCTTGCCGGTTTCACGGTTCAGCACGCGAATCTGGAACACGCGGTCTTCGTTTAACTGAAAAATCTTTTTTGAATCGAGCGCGGCGACGGGCGAGGTCGAAACACCCGCCAGCAACAGTAGCGCGACCAGAACCCGGAAAAGCAAACTAACTGACTCGCATTCCCGGCTTGGCGCCCGAATCAGGATTCAGGATATACAGCTCGGTTTCGCCGCTGCCGGCCGCCAGCACCATGCCTTCGGATACGCCGAAACGCATCTTGCGGGGCGCCAGGTTGGCCACCATGACCGTGAGTTTGCCTTCCAGGTCTTCCGGTTTGTAAGCGTTTGCGATACCGGCGAAGACGTTGCGGGTTTCATTGCCGATATCGAGCGTTAACTGCAGCAGTTTGTCGGATTTCTCGACTCTGCTGGCGGCGACGATGCGGGCAATACGGAAATCGAGCCTGGCGAAGTCATCGTACGCGATTTCTGGGGCGACGGGCTCGATCGACGAGTCGCCGCTACCCTGCTGGATTTTCTGCTCGCTGACGAGATCCGCCTTGGTGGCTTCGATCATGCGTTCGATAAACACCGGTTCGATACGGGTCATTAGCGGCTTGAAGCGGTTGATGCCGTGATCCAGCAGGTTGTCGCCGAGATCGGCCCACTTCAGATCCTCGACGTTGAGAAATTCCTCGGCCTGCGCCGCTAACTTCGGCAATACCGGTTTGAGCAGAATTACCAGCTGGCGAAAACAATTCAGGCCGATGGTGCAGACATCCTGCACCTCCTGCTGGCGATTTTCATCCTTGATCGTGACCCAGGGCTGCAGTTCGTCGATGTACTGGTTGGCCTTGTCTGCCAGCGCCATGATGTCGCGCATGGCCTTGCCGAATTCGCGGTTTTCGTAATAGTCTGCGATGGCTTCCGCGGCTTCGAGATACTGCTGGTTAAGATCTTCCGTCGCGAGCTTGCCGCCGAGTCTGCCGTCGAAGCGCTTGTTGATGAAGCCGGCGCAGCGGCTGGCGATGTTGACCAGCTTGCCGACCAGATCCGAATTTACCCGCGTGGTAAAGTCTTCGAGGTTTAGATCGATATCGTCGATTCCAGGGCCGAGCTTGGCGGCGAAGTAGTAGCGCAGGTACTCGGGATTCAGGTTGTCGAGATAGGTTCGCGCCATGATAAAGGTGCCGCGCGACTTCGACATCTTTTGCCCGTCGACTGTCAGAAATCCATGGCAGTAGACCGCGGTAGGTTTGCGGAAACCGGCACCGTGCAGCATCGCCGGCCAGAACATCGTATGAAAGCGGGCAATGTCTTTACCGATAAAATGGTGTAACTCGGCTTCGCTGCCCTTTTGCCAGTAATGATCGAAGTCATGCCCGCTGGTTTCACACCAGTTCTTGAAGCTGGCCATGTAGCCAATCGGTGCGTCCAGCCAGACGTAAAAGTACTTGCCCGGGGCGTCCGGAATCTCGAATCCCCAGTAGGGTGCGTTACGCGAAATATCCCAGTCCTGCAGGCCTTCGTCCAGCCACTCGCTCATCTTGTTGGCGATTTCGGTCTGTACGTGCCCCGCGGCAAACCAGTCTTTGAGCATTTCCTCGAAATCTTCCAGCTTGAAAAAATATTGCTCGGAATCCTTTTCGATCGGGGTTTCGCCGCTGACCACCGACACCGGGTTCTTGAGATCGGTGGGTGAGTAGGTGGCGCCGCAGTTTTCACAATTGTCGCCATACTGGCCGCCGGCGCCACAGTTGGGACAGTCACCCTTGATGAAACGATCCGGCAAAAACATTTCCGCCTTCGGATCGTATGCCTGGGAAATGACGCGCGTGCGAATATGGCCGGCCTCGCGCAACTGGGTGTAAATATACTCCGCGAAAAACCGGTTCTCTTCCGAATGGGTACTGTAATAGTTGTCGAAGTCGACCCCGAAATCGGAGAAGTCCTGCAGGTGTTCCCTGTGCATGCGCTCGATCAACTGCTCCGGGGTGACACCCTCGCCTTGCGCGCGCAGCATGATCGGCGTGCCGTGGGCGTCGTCGGCACAGACGTAGGTGCACTCGTGACCACGCAGTTTCTGGAAGCGCGCCCAGATGTCGGTTTGCACGTACTCCAGCATATGGCCGATATGAATCGGGCCATTGGCATAGGGTAACGCGCTGGTAACGACTATCTGACGGGATTTGGGGCTCATCGAACTGACTTGGCTGTCTAAAGCAGCGTATTTTAGGTGCTGGACCATGCACTGTATAGAACATTCATACAAAAACTAAGTGATATTTGATCCCTGGCTCGGGTAAAATGCGCGGTCCCGGCGCAAGCCCGAACCAATTGCATGACGATGGCGATAGACAAATCACAGATTGAAGCGAAACTGGGTGAGATCACTGACCCGAATATGGAAACCGACCTGGTTGCGAGCAAGGCCGTGAAGTCGGTCGAGCAGGATGGTGATAACTGGAAAATTGAAATCCAGCTCGGTTATCCCGCCACGGGCTACTTCGACGAGCTTAAGCAGGAGGTCGAGTCGGCGCTCGCAAGTCTCGCGGGGATCGGCGCAGTCGATGTCCAGGTCAGCAGCAAGGTCAAGTCGCACGCGGTACAGCAAAACCTGAAACCACTGCCTGGCATCAAGAACATCATTGCGGTCGCATCCGGCAAGGGTGGCGTCGGCAAGTCAACTACGGCGGTTAATCTCGCACTCGCGTTACAGGCCGAGGGCGCTACCGTGGGCATTCTCGATGCCGACATATACGGCCCCAGTATTCCGCGCATGCTCGGTTGCCAGGGGCAGCCCGAGTCGACCGACGGCAAGAGCCTCGAACCGATGATAGGGCACGGCATCCAGTCGATGTCCATCGGTTACCTGGTCGAGGAGGACACGCCGATGATCTGGCGCGGGCCGATGGTTACCCAGGCGTTGGAACAGTTACTCAACGATACTCGCTGGAACGATATCGATTACCTGATCATCGATTTGCCGCCCGGTACCGGCGATACCCAGCTGACCCTGGCCCAGCGTATCCCGGTTAGCGGCGCGGTCATTGTCACCACGCCGCAGGACATTGCCCTGCTCGATGCGCGCAAGGGATTGAAAATGTTCGAAAAGGTCGAAGTACCGGTGCTCGGTATTATCGAGAATATGAGTATCCACATCTGCAGTCAGTGTGGGCACAGCGAGCATATCTTCGGCGAAGGCGGCGGCGAGCGCATGTCGGAGGAACACGGGGTCGATCTGCTGGGCGCACTGCCGCTCGATATCCGCATACGCGAGCAGGCCGACAGCGGCAATCCGACCGTGGCGGCGATGGAGGACAGCCAGATCAGTTCGATTTATCGCAGCATTGCGCGCAGAACAGCGGCCAAGCTGGCCACCAAGGCGCGCGATCATTCCGCGGCTTTCCCCAATATCGTTATCCAGAACAACTGACTCTTGAGCGCTTTACAGCGCTCAAGAGTCATCCCGGAAAGTGCAACGCGCTTATCCGGGATCCAGTCCAAGTAAATCGCGCTGCAAAGCGCTCATGGGTCATCCCGGAAAGTGCAACGCGCTTATCCGGGATCCAGTCTCGATAACAGGCGCATTGCCGCGTCAAAAATTGCCGTGCTGGTAATCGCTGAAAGCCTGGCGAACCTCGTCCGCGGTATTCATGACGAAGGGGCCACCGCGCGCTACCGGTTCGTTCAGCGGTTTACCGGCGATCAACAGGAATCGCGCGCTGCCGTCTGCGGCATGTAGCTGAATCGAATCACCGGTTCCGAGCACCGCAAGTTGATCACGTGCCAGCTGCAGCGGGGCGCCGCTTTCGTCTTCGATTGAAATGACGCCGTCAATCACGTACAGAAACGCGGCGTGATCCTTGTCGATTGCTTCGCTGAACCCGGCGCCCGGCGCCAGCGTAACATCGAGGTAAAGCGGATCGGTAAGCGGCTGTTTGACTGGCCCCTGGGTA
>JAASSH010000209.1 GCA_021767985.1 Gammaproteobacteria bacterium
ATGTGGCTCGTTCTTGCCATAATCGCCTTAATTCCGCTCGCCGTACTGATTTACCTGGCTACCCTGGACGGCCGTTTTCGCATCCGGCGCAGCCTCGAGGTCGCGACGCCTGCTAAAACCGTTTTCACCGCGGTAGTCGATTTGAAATCCTGGCCGGAATGGAGCCCATGGTTAATTCACGAACCGGATACCCGAATTAGCTACAGCGATGACTATCAGGTCGAGGGCGGGTCTTATAGCTGGGACGGCAAGCTGGTAGGTGCTGGCACGGTGACTCATCTGAGTTTCAATCCGCATCGCAGAATTGATCAGCAAATAAGTTTTTCCCGGCCGTTTAGATCGATCAGCCAGGTCTGCTGGGAATTCGAGGAGCGCGGCGATCTGACGCTGGTAAGCTGGGAAATGAGCGGGCGCCTGCCGTTTCTGTTTCGCTTTATGGCGAGGCGCATGGAGCCAATGATCGGGCGCGACTTTGAACTTGGACTTGCCCTGCTAAACGGTTACCTGGACAGCGCTGCCCCGCATCCGTCGATTACCTTTGTCGGCGCCCAGGAGCTGGAGGATTTCAGCTACTGGGCGATTCCCTGTAACGGGAATTTGCGACAACTCGAAGCCGCGCGCCAGGCAAGCATCGAAACCCTGACCGCGGCGGCCGCGGGTAAAACCGGTCTGGCTCTAACCCTTTACCAGCAGTTCGATCCGCAGGCATCGAACTACCGGGCCGAAATAGCGATACCGATAACCGACAGCACGCCACCCTCCAACTATACGCGGCGTGAATTCAAAGGTGGGCGTTATTTCCAAATGACACTGGGCGGTGACCACAAGTTCCTGCCATTGGGCTGGTACGCGTTGCACTGCAACTGCCGCATGCACCGACTGAAGCTGGACAAAGCGCGTCCGGCGCTCGAGATCTACCACGACAATCCGGTCGAAGTCACTGATAGCAACCAGGTCACGACCGCACTCTATTTGCCGATCAAGTAGCAGTGCCAGCGCCTTTCCCGGTTGGTTTGTCCCGGTTGTAAAGAACAACGGGCTGGATTTATCAGGCTAAAACAATGCGGCCTGCAACCCTGCGATCCTTCAGCATCTGCAGCGCGCCCGGCAGTTCGGTAAACGGTCGGGTATGGCTGATCCGCGGCTTAATCTGGCCCGATGCCAGTAACTCGCTCAGTCTTGCCCACTGGCTGGAGATAAGCTCGGGTTTCTTGACGCAGGTAAGACCGAAAGAAGAGCCCAGAATACTCTGGTGTTTGACGAGCAGCTGGTTCAGACGCAGCGAAGGAATTTTGCCGGAGGCGAATCCAAGCACAATGACCCGCCCGCCATAATTAAGCACCTGCAGCGACTCTTCGAAAAAAGCGCCTCCCACCGGATCAATAATTACGTCGATTTCATCGGCAACCACTGACTGGATATCTTTATGCAGGATCCGCGAGCGCGAAGAAACAATATGATCGGCGCCGCAGGCCAGCGCAACTTTCTCCTTGGCGCTGTCACCGACGCAGGCCACCACCACGGCACCCCGCTGTTTGGCGAGTTCCACGCAGGCGGTACCGACAGCGCCCGCGGCACCACCGACCAAAACCACCTCGCCGGCCGACAATTGCGCGCGCCCCAGCGCGAGTTCCGCCGAGCCGTAAGAAACCGGGAACGCAGCGGCATCAGCGACCGGAATCGATTCCGGAATGGCAACAACCTGGGCCACGGGCGCGACAACTTTGTCTGCGTAACCGCCGTGTTTCACGTAAGCGGCCACCTTGTCACCAACCTTGAACGACTCCACGCCCGGCCCCAGGCTGGTGACTCTACCGGCAACCTCTATCCCGGGCACAAACGGGAGCTCAGGGCGCACCTGGTAGCGCCCCGAGATCAGCAACAGGTCTGCAAAATTAACGCCGCAGGCTTTAACCGTGATTTCGACCTCGCCGTCGGCAGGCTCGGGATTGGGCATGTTGCCCAGCTCCAGCTGGTGGGGGCCACCCCATGTCATGCATTTCCAGGCACGCATCTTTCCTCCCGGGCTTAATGCTCACCGCCGATAGCGGCTTCAATTGGCCAGTCTTTACAAAACGGAACCCGCGGTCAAGCGGCGGGGCGACCAATTTTTTCTAAAGGCGGGGTTTTGCGCGATGGCGCGAGCAGTACAGACTGGTACGCGAGCGTCTCGCGCAAAACACCAACGCGGCTATTGCAAGCGCAGCAGCTCAGCGGGCAAAAAAAAAGGCCGGCTTTGAAAGCCGGCCTAAAGTCGTAATCGACAATTATAACCAAAGGAGGACATCGTGAGAGAGGTTAGATGTTCTTAACCCTTAACACAGTTCTATATATAGGACAAGTTTCAGGAAAAACCAGTAAAATTTCGATAAACGGTAGAAAAAACAGTGTACGTGGACGCGTTATTTGATCTTTTTTGTTATTTATAAGCCGTAACTTATTGTTTTATAAAACAAAGTTACTTTAACGTCGCAAATACTCATTTTTTAAAAAAAATCGAAATTTTTTATTTCCGCGTCAACCTGCGTATCAGACTCGAGGTATCCCAGCGGCCCCCTCCCATCTCCTGCACCTCGCCGTAAAAATCGTTAACGATGCGGGTAATCGGCAGCTCAGCCCCGTTTCTCTCGGACTCCTCGAGGCATATCCCGAGGTCCTTGCGCATCCAGTCGACCGCGAATCCGAATTCGAACTCGTCGTCGAGCATGGTGTTGCCGCGATTTTCCATTTGCCACGATCCGGCGGCGCCTTTCGAAATAACATCGACAACCTTGTGGCCATCGAGACCCGCGCGTTGCGCAAAATTAAGGCCTTCAGACAGACCCTGTACCAGGCCCGCAATACAGATCTGGTTGACCATTTTGGTTAACTGGCCGGCACCGACGTCGCCGAGCAATTCCGCCGCGCGCGCATAACTCATGATAACCGGGCGCGCCGCGTCGAAGGCCGCCTGGTCGCCCCCGATCATAACCGTGAGCACCCCGTTTTCAGCGCCTGCCTGCCCGCCTGAAACCGGTGCATCCAGGAACGGCACATGCGATTTTTCTGCTATTTCGCGCGCAACATTCGCCGACGCCGTCGTATGATCGATCAGGATGGAGCCGTCCTTGCACCCGGCAAGCGCACCGTCGTCGCCGTAAACCACCGAACGCAGGTCATCGTCGTTACCGACACACATGAAAACGAAATCGGCGTCCTCGGCGGCTTCGCGCGGGGTTAAACCGAAACTACCCGTGTATTCCTGGCACCACTGTTCGGCTTTCGCGGTGGTCCGGTTATAGACCCTGGTCTGATACCCGGCATTGGCGAGATGCCCCGCCATCGGATAGCCCATGACGCCAAGCCCGATGAAGGCGACTTTTTGCTTGCTCATATATACTCCTGGTAATTAATGCAGCGGCAATTCTACACGAGGGCAGGATTGAGCGCTCCAGTTTGATGATTCAGGCCGGCTGCAGGTTGGCCATGCTCGCGATAAGCCATTTGCTACCGGCGTCCTCGAAGTTTACCTGCACCCGCGACTGCGGACCCTGCCCTTCGAGATTCAGCACGATACCGTCACCGAAACGCGCGTGGTTGACGCGCTGGCCGACAAAAAGACCGGTCTCGGCCTCGGCGCGCTCCCGATGCATGCTCGGCGCGGCCTGCACCCCGGGACGGGTAAAACGGGCTTTCGGACGGACTTCCTGAATCAGGTCGTCCGGGATTTCGCGCACAAACCGTGACAGCATATTGTAACTCTCGCCGCCGTAGAGTCGCCGCACCTCGGCGCTGGTCACCACCAGTTGTTCGCGCGCGCGCGTGATCCCGACATAGCAAAGCCGGCGTTCTTCTTCCATACGTCCAGGCTCCTCGCTGGAACGCTGGTGCGGAAAAAGGCCTTCCTCCATACCGACCAGGAACACCAGTGGAAACTCGAGTCCCTTGACCGAATGCATCGTCATCAACTGCACGCAATCCTCCCAGGCGTCGGCCTGGCCCTCACCCGCCTCCAGCGCGGCATGCGCGAGAAACGCATCCAGCATGGACATGTTCTCTTCGATCAGCGCATCGTGTTGAAAGTTCTTGCCGGCGCCGACCAGTTCCTGCAGGTTTTCGATGCGCGACTGCCCTTTCTCGCTGCGGTCCTTTTGGAAATGCGCTTCGAGGCCGCTCATTTCGATACTGAGCTTGATCTGTTCGCCGAGCGGTAACTCGGCGAGCTCGGCCGTCATGCGGCGCACCAGGTCGATATAGCCCTGCAGCGCGCTGCGCGCTCGCGAAGTCAACCGGTCCGATTCCATCAGTTCCAGCGAAGCCGTCCACAGCGTTGCCGCGTTAGCGCGCGCGTGGTGACGGATCTCGTCGATCGTTTTCTGCCCGATGCCACGAGGAGGATGGTTCACGGTGCGCTCGAACGCGGTATCGGTCGTCGGGCTCGAAATCATCCGCAGGTAGGCCAGCGTATCCTTGATCTCGGCGCGCTCGTAGAAGCGTAATCCGCCGTAGACGCGATACGGAATACCACGCATCACCAGGGTTTCTTCAAATTGCCGCGATTGCGCGTTGGAGCGATAAAGCACCGCGACTTCATTGCGGTTGCGCCCCTGCTCGACCCAGTTCTCGATGCGATCGATGACGAAACGAGCCTCGTCCTTTTCGTTGTAGGCGGAGTAAAACATGATCGGCTCGCCGGCATCGCTCTGGGTCCACAATTCCTTGCCCAGGCGCGACTGGTTGTTATCGATCAGCGCGTTGGCGGCTTTCAGTATGGTGCCGGTGGAGCGGTAGTTCTGCTCCAGTCGAATCACCTGGGTATTGGCAAAGTCCTGCTCGAAATGGTGGATATTCTCGATACGCGCGCCGCGCCAGCCGTAAATCGACTGATCGTCGTCACCGACGACGAAAACCGGCGTCTCGCTGCCCGCCATAAGCCGCAGCCAGGCGTATTGAATCGCGTTGGTATCCTGGAATTCGTCGACCAGGATGTGCCGAAAGCGGCGCTGGTAGTGTTCGCGGATGTCGTCGTTATCGCGAATCAGTTCGAGCACACGCAGCAACAGCTCCGCGAAATCGACGACGCCGGCGCGCTCGCATTGATCCTGGTACA
>JAASSH010000210.1 GCA_021767985.1 Gammaproteobacteria bacterium
AGACCGGGCAGTTGGGAGACGTCATGAAAGAGTCGATTCAGGCGGCGATGACGGTGGTTCGCAGCAGGTCCGAGATCCTCGGGGTAAGTCCCGATTTCAATGAGAATAAGGATATCCACATCCACGTTCCCGAGGGTGCTACGCCGAAGGATGGCCCCAGCGCGGGTGTCGGTATGTGCACCGCCCTGGTTTCGGCGCTAACCGAGATACCGGTGAAGGCCGAGGTTGCAATGACCGGGGAAATAACACTGCGCGGTGAAGTGTTGCCGATAGGGGGACTCAAGGAGAAACTTCTGGCAGCTCATCGCGGTGGCATTACCAAGGTTCTGATCCCCGAGGAAAACGAAAAAGATCTGGCGGAGATTCCGGATAATATTAAAGCCAAGCTGGAAATTATTCCGGTACGCTGGATCGATCAGGTGCTCGAAGTCGCGCTTGCGCATCAACCGACGCCTTTGCCAAAAAAATCCGTGGCAGGCGCCTCGGCACCGAAGACCAAGGAAAAAGATAAAAAGTCCTCCAGAGTCAGAGCGCACTAGCCGTTATCGTAAATAATACGATTTATTTAGGCTTTTTGGCCTTTTATGGTTGACCGTAAAGGCTGCTGTTGGTTTAATTCGACGCTCTGGACGGGGGATAATGCGAGGCAAAAGTACTCGCTCAGAAGCAACGACAACAAGCATAATTTAGACTTGTGTTGCCTTTCCGCCCTTCGGGCTATAAATATATCAACTTAACCAAATGGAAAAAACTAATGAATAAATCTGAATTGATTGATGCTGTTGCAGGTGCGGCAGATTTAAGTAAAGCTGATGCCTCTCGTGCTGTTGATGGTGTAATTGCGTCAGTAACCCAGGCGCTTAAATCAGGTGATCAGGTCACCATCGTTGGCTTTGGTACTTTCCTCGTGCGCCAGCGTGAAGCGCGCGCTGGGCGCAATCCCCGGACCGGAGAAACCATTCAGATTAAAGCTTCCAAAGTCCCGGCATTTAAGGCTGGCAAAGCTCTGAAAGACGCAGTAAACTAGCGCACCTTTTTTGGCTAGACCGGGTGCTTAGCTCAGCTGGGAGAGCATCGCCCTTACAAGGCGAGGGTCGGCGGTTCGATCCCGTCAGCACCCACCATCCATACAGGAGTGGTAGTTCAGTTGGTTAGAATACCGGCCTGTCACGCCGGGGGTCGCGGGTTCGAGTCCCGTCCACTCCGCCATCATTGAATGCGCTCGCCACGAGCGCATCAACATGATGGTACCTGTAACCAGTGACGACACGATAGATGCTGCAAGCAATTCGAGAAAAAGTAACGGGATGGATTGCCTACGGCATTATCTTTCTTATCAGCATCCCATTTGCGCTCTGGGGGGTTAACTCGTACCTCGGTGGTGGTGAAATTCCACCCGCTGCGATCGTCAATGGCGAAGAGATAACCGCACGCGACCTCGATCAGGCCTACGCCAATTACCGCCAGCGTCTGGCACAACTTTTCGGCGGCGTCATTCCTGAAACCTTCGGCAACGAGACCATGCTGCGCGAACAGGTGCGCGGTCAATTGATCGATGAACTTGCGTTGCGGCAGTACACCGAGAAACAGCGTTACCGCATCGGAGACGCCGAGTTAAACCAGATTATCCGCGGCATGGACGCGTTTCAGCGAGACGGCCAGTTCGACACCGCGATTTACCAGGCGCAGTTGCGATCGCTCGGCTACTCGCCGCTCGGATTTGAACAGGAACTCAGGTCCAATGGCGCGATGGGGCAGTTCGAAACCGGTATCACTTCTACTTCGTTCGTACTCCCTTATACCCGCAAAAAGTTTAATAGCCTGAGTAGCCAGACTCGAAAGATCAGGACTTTAAAATACGTCTCGAATGCCGCGGAAGTCCAGATCGACGATAGTGAAATCGAGCAGCATTACCAGGCCCAGGCCGCGCGCTATAGCACCCCGGAGCAGGTAAAAATCGAATACATCGAAGTAACCCTGGAAGATGTGAAAAAAGGTATCGACGTCGATCGAGACGATGTCTATGCACGCTAC
This sequence comes from Gammaproteobacteria bacterium, assembly GCA_021767985.1. Lineage (GTDB taxonomy): Bacteria > Pseudomonadota > Gammaproteobacteria. Next base: position 2,035 of record JAASSH010000210.1, read on the forward strand.
CAGGACAACCTCGTTGCTTACTCGAGCGCCGAGATCAGGGAAGCCAGCCACATACTGATAAAGGCCGGGGACGATGACAGTGACCAGGCACTAAGCGAGATTACCGACATTCGTAACCGTATCGTCAACGGTGAGAGCTTCGCAGACCTGGCGCGTGAATTTTCCGAGGATCCGGGCTCGGCCGGCGATGGCGGTAACCTCGGAGAGATCGAGCGCGGTATCATGGTCCAGACCTTCGAAGCCGCGCTGTTCGCCTTGGAAGTCGATCAACTTAGCGAGCCGGTCAAGACTGGATTTGGCTGGCACCTGATAAAATTGCATTCCATCAACGGTGGCGAGACACAATCCTTCGAGTCTGTGCAGGCCGATATCGAGGATGAAATCAGGGCGGAGCTGGCGGAAAGCCAGATTTACGATCTGGTCGAAAATCTGGCAAACCTTGCTTACGAGCAGCCTGATTCCCTGTTGCCTGCGGCCGAACAATTCGATCTGAAGCTGCAGACCAGTGACTGGTTCGGGCGCTTCGCCGCCGAGGGGATTGCGGCCGAAAGTAAGATTCGTCAAACGGCTTTTTCTCCCGAGGTTCTGCAACAGGGCCTCAATAGCGAAGCCATCGAACTGGATAATGAACGCGTAGTATTTATTCGATTGAACCAGTTCAAACCCGCTGAACAGAAGCCTCTGGAGCAGGTCAGGGAAGAGGTAATAAATGAGCTGACCGTCATAAAGCTGCGAGATATGGGCCGCAGTGTCGGTGCCGTCGCGCTGTCCGAGCTGGAATCCGGAAAAACCCTGGATGACCTGGCGCAGGAATGGTCGTCGTCGATCGATGATCACGGATTTGTTCAGCGCCAGCAAACCGAAATCGATACAGGTATTCGCGATCTGGCATTCAAGTTGCCTAAACCGGAGCAGGGGGCGGTTTACGAAGGGCTTTCGCTGGCGACTGGTGAGTACGTGATAGTGGAATTATCGGCGGTTGTTTCAAACGATGGCGATGCTGATGAGAGGGCGCTTGAGAGCCTCGCAGAGGCCCTCGGTGCTTCCGAGTACCAGTCTGCAGCGAAAATGCTTTCGAGCCGCGCAGACGTGGTCAGAACGCCACTAGAGGAACTCTAGGCACAGAGTGCTCCCCGGTGAAAGTTTCGGCTGCTACTCGAGCACACCCATGCTAACGATATTGTAGCCGGAGTCGACGTAGATATTCTCTCCGGTAATTCCCGCGGCGAGGTCCGAACAAAGAAAAGCCGCGGCATTACCCACTTCCTCGATGGTCACATTCCTTCTTAATGGTGCATTGCTGGCCACTTCGTCGAGTATCTTTTTGAAATTTCCGATTCCGGCCGCGGCGAGGGTTTTGATCGGCCCTGCCGATATCGAATTGACGCGGATACCTTCCGGTCCCAGCGCCGCCGACAGGTAGCGCACGTTCGCTTCGAGGCTGGCCTTGGCAACGCCCATGACATTGTAGTTGGGCAGCGCTCGTTCCGATCCAAGGTAGGTCATGGTGATAATCGCGCCATTGGTGTTTTGCATCATGGGCCGAGCCGCCTTGGCCATCGCGGTAAGGCTGTAGGAACTAATGTCGTGTGCGATTCGGAAGCCCTCGCGATCGAGATTTTCCAGGTAGTCACCCGCCAGGGCCTCGCGTGGTGCGAAGGCCACCGAGTGCACCAGGGCATCGAGCCTGTCCCAGCGATTTCCCAGTTGCGCGAACAGATCGGTGATTTCCTCATCACTGGTGACGTCGCAGGGTAAGACGACATCGGAATCAAACTCTGCGGCAAATTTCTCTACCCGCGGTTTCAATTTATCGTTAGCGTAGCTGAAGGCGAGTTCGGCTCCCTCGCGATGCATCGCCTGCGCGATACCGTAAGCGATAGACCGATTACTGGCGATACCGACGATTAGTACTTTTTTACCGGCTAGAAAACCCATGCTTGCTCCCGAAAATAGAACCTATTTTGTCAGCCTCCAGCGCCGCATGCAATCATAAAACCTGTTCCTGCTGCCGTGACGCGATCAATAAAGCCAGGCTTGAACCAGCTTGTTCATAGCCATCGACCGGCGTCTTGCTAACACGCATCGTGACGGTTGCTAGGCATCGATAAAAAGCAGCGTCAATGCTTCGGGCAAAAAGGGTCGCCCTGATTCGTTTAATGACGTACCGGTGATGCGTGCCGCCAGCATCAGGGTTTCGTCCGGCAAGCGGTAGATGTCCTGCTGAAACTCGAAACGAATCCTGGATACCGGGCGCAGCAGGCTGCGGACAATAAACCGATCATTGCTGACCAGCGATTTCTTATAGTCGAGCTCTGCCCGTACGACCACCAGATGGATACCTGCCGAGGTCACCTCGGCAAAATTGATCCCATGAGATTGCAGGAACTCGTGGCGCGCGTGTTCCAGGTAATTCTGATAAACGGCGTTGTTGACGACACCCTGCATATCGCATTCGTAGTCGCGTACTTTGAATTCCAGTTCGTGAGAATATTGCATGCGAATTGCGCCTCCCGGGAGGGATGGTGCCAGATTGATTTACCGAGTCAACCTGAACCCAGATCAAGTTCAAGGCTAAAAACAGTTGCATTTTTTCTGGTTGCTGTCCGTAATTGTAATGTTGACAACAATGACGCAGGACACGATGAATCTTTCTGACTTTGGAGAACGCTTTCGCGGATACTCAGGGATAACCCACCTGATGGATGATTTGAGTGAAGGGCTGGCACAACCCGAAGTTATAATGCTGGGTGGTGGCAATCCCGCCGACATTCCCGAAGTCAAGGCGATACTCGAGAAGGTTTTGGGCAAGCTGCAGCAGTCGGGCAGGCTGATCGAAACCCTGGCTAATTATGACGGACCGCAAGGTAAACCCGGCTTCCTCGAAACGCTTGCCGATTTTTTTCGGCAGCAATACGGATGGAATATCAGCAGCCGCAATATAGCCCTCACACACGGCAGCCAGAGTTCGTTTTTTATCCTGTTCAATTCGTTTGCGGGCAAGACGGGCCCGCTACAGAAGC
>JAASSH010000211.1 GCA_021767985.1 Gammaproteobacteria bacterium
CGTCTCTTAGGATTATTCTTTGTGAACAAAAGAGGCATACCTGATGAAATCAATTATTCGATCGTCAGTTGTATTTTTCTTGTTATACATAGTGCTCGGTTTAGCACATGCACAGGACACTCGCCCCAACATCTTATTAATTGTCGCGGATGACCTGGGTTACTCCGACCTTGGCAGTTATGGCGGGGAGTTCAACACACCGATACTTGACAATTTGGCACAGGAGGGTATCCGCTACACGAACTTTTATGTGAGCCCTGCCTGCGCGACCACGCGTTCCATGCTCCTTACCGGCACCGATAACCATGTTGCAGGTCTGGGGAGTTTTGAAAATTTCATCCCGCCTGACGCCCAAGGCAAACCTGGCTACGAAGGCTGGATGAACCACCGGGTGGTCACTGTTGCATCATCGCTGCGCGATGGGGGCTATCACACCTATATGACCGGGAAGTGGCACCTTGGCTATGAACCTGACCAGATTCCCCGTGCTCGCGGGTTTGAACGTGATTTCACCCTGCTCCCCGGTGCTGCCGACCACTTCAGCGACGGCTGGTCCAACGAGTGGCAAAGGGCAAAGGCACCGTATACCGAGGACGGGAAATTCATTGACAAGCTCCCCGAGGATTTTTATTCCACGAAAAACTATACGGACAAGATGATCCAGTTTATCGAAGAAGGGCGGAAAGACGACAAACCCTTCTTTGGCTTCCTCAGTTATACGGCTCCCCACGGTCCGCTTCAAGTGCCGCGGGACTGGCTGCGGCGCTACAAAAATACTTACGACATGGGCTGGGACGCTGTTCGCCATGCACGCTTCAAACGCATGAAGGAACTGGGGATCGTACCCGCGGACGTGGAGCAGGCGCCACAGCTTTTCTTTCTACCGCGCACTACCGGGTTGATGCCCGCTGCACTTACGATCTCGGGGCGTAAGTTTGGAATCTACAGGTCCATGACGGAATACATGGATATGGAGATCGGTCGCCTGTTCGATTATCTCAAAGAGATCGGGGAGTACGACAATACACTGATAGTTTTTATCTCCGACAATGGGGCTGAAGGGAACGACGAGGTAGCGATTCTCGCAGGAAGGCCGGGCACCCAGGGTTATCTTCATGCCGCCAGGAACTTTGCCGAGACGCATTTCAATCGTATAGGGATGAGGGGAACCTTTGCCGAGGTCGGACCTGCGTGGGCGCAGACTTCAATGACACCTTTCCGCCTTTTCAAAGCCCACGTGGCCGAGGGAGGAATACGGTCGCCGCTCATCGTAAGCGGTGCCGGTGTTACCGGCAAAGGCGAGATCAACAACAAAGCCGTCCTCCACGTCATGGACCTTGTCCCCACATTCCTGGAGCTGGCAGGCGTCGAGCATCCCGAAACGAAGAATGGCAAAGAGGTCGCACCGATACAGGGGAAGTCCTGGGCCTCGATGCTCAGGGATGAAGAGGTATCCCCTCGGGGATCCGATGACTGGCTCGGATGGGAGTTTTTTGGCAGCCGCGCGATCAGAAAGGGAGACTGGAAAATAACCTGGATGGCGCAGCCTTTCGGCGTGCAGGATCGTCAGGAACGCACTGACTGGAAGCTATATAACCTGGCTAAAGACCCCGCCGAAAAGTCTGATCTTTCTGGACAATACCCCGAGAAAAGGCAGGAGCTCATTGCGCATTGGGAAGAATATGTCCAGCAAAGCAACGTTATTGTTTCGAATTGGAAAACGATGGAAATAATGTCCAGAAAAGCTCTACCCGATCCGTATCCTGAACATGACAACTTTCCGCCCACATATGGCGCCGAAGAGATGATCAGAAGAGCGACGGAAAAACAGGCCGAGGAGATGATGAAAAGGGCTATAGAAATTCAAGAGAGGAGGGAGTAAATGAAAATTTCAAAACCGAAAATTATCCCGGTCTTGCTTTTACTCACGGTCTTTGCAACGGCACAGGCAGCGGATGATGGTGCCCGCGCTTACTGGAAAACAATGGAAGACACGAATTTTTTGAGCTTCCAGAAACTCGAGTTCAATGCCGATGCCTCTGACTCCCAGTTTGATCCGAGCTTTGGTATTTATCCGAACTCCGAGACAGATATGGATATTTTTGTGCTGATGTATGGGCGTCAGATGAACCTGTTTGGTCGCTCAGCCATGTTCTCGGCTTCAATTTATGGCGGTGACATCAGTTCCGAGATAGGCATAGATAATCCGTTCGATTCGACATCTATCAGGTCTCGTCAGACGGCATCCGGGTTTGGAGACCCCAGTTTGGGACTCACAGTCAACCTGCATGGTGCTCCGAATATTGCCAATTTTTACGATATGGCAAATTATGAACCGAAATGGACCGTTGACGTGTCCGGGCTCATCACGATTCCTGTCGGCGAATACGAAGACGATAGTGCCGTCAATCTTGGTCAGAACCGATGGTGGGGGCGCATCGCATTGCCGGTTGTTTACTATTTAGGGTCGTACGCTCCGCTTTACAGAACATCGATTGAGGTTACACCTTCGGTGCTGGTCTTTGCCGAGAATGACGATTTCCTCGGACAGGAGATGGAAAATGACCCTCTTTTTCAGCTCGAAGCCCACCTGACCCATGACATCACACGAACACTATTCGGCTCCATCGACTTTATGTGGCGGAAAGGATTTGATACCGAACTTGACGGTGATGATGTAGGTGATGAATTAGAACTCAAAACCCTCGGATTTACGGTTGATTACATGATCAATGATAATGCTACTGTACGCTTTTCATATCATTCTAATTTTATTGACGACGATGATCTGGACGCGGACATGATGCGCTTCCAGTTTAATTACGGATGGAACCCCCTCGTGGAAAATGTAAAACAGTTAGAGCATCATTAGCATGATGACTCTCAACCTATAAACTAAGAGTTCTTAATGCCTCCGAAGCTCGCCAATTGGCGATCGCTTATTATGCGCCTGTCATCGGAAAAACAAACGTACAAAATCATTGATGCAGGGTAAGCGTGGATCCATAACAGATCAAGGGGAATGAAATCAGCAGCCAGCTTTTCTCGATGCAAGTACGAATTAAACAGCGATTGCCGTCCCCGAATTCGCATATCAAACTAGTATTTTGGCGTGCTAGACTTACTGGCCCTGCTTCTCTGAGTGCAGATCTTCGATGAGCTTCTGCACCGGATCGGCTCGCGCAGGCAAGCCATAAACCGAACCGCGCAGCTCGATCCTTTCTCCCGTCACAGTAAACGCGTCCGCGGAGAGGTATCCACCGCTACCGGCTGATCGAATTACCACGATCAGGCTCGGCGGCTCTCCTGCCGCTAGTTCGGCAAGTAATATCCGTTCAATGCCACCGTCCCGTTTGCGCGTTATAGCTGAAACGAAAAAGGTGGTGTCGTCATCTGAAGCCGCATGCTCAGTCGAGTAAATGCGTACGCTGTAGCTGCCGATCGAACGGGCCTCCCAGTCCCCTTCGGAGACCACGGCAACCAGCTTGCCGGGTAGCACCATTTTTTGTAAAAAACGAGCCGTGTTGTTTGATTGCGATTCGGCACGCCACAGACGGTGTCGTACTTCTACACCTGTCGGTAAGTAAACCACGATCGGAATACGGCTGTTATAACGGATCAGAGGCGCCTCACCACCGAGAGTGATAAAGCGTTCAACCAACGGCGCGTCGGGATCGACCGCCATCAGAGTACCGGCCATGGGTCCGAGTTCCGGCAATATGTATCGGTTATAGCCCCATCCCGGAATGGATTCGGTTTTCAGCTTGCCGCCGAAAAAATACCGGTTTATGGAATCGGTCTTAACCGTCTTGCCGACCATTAACTCGACCTTGACCAGATTTTCCTCTGGCAACTGCGGCAACCGAATAACATGGCGTACCATGCCGGCCTCCGCTGCCGGGAAGGCTTCCAGGTTGGACGCCGCTGATGAGCCTATGGCAGCAATTGCAAAATAGGCCAGCACTACGACCAGAGTAATTATTAACGCTACGGAGTACCTGATTGATCTGAATAGTGCGATGGGAGGCTTGCCGATGATCATTGGCGCTGAATCTTCACATAATATCCATATAGACTCGTTCCAATATATTCGGTTTTCAGCGATGTGGGCAAGCTGATTATTAAATAAAAGAAAGGGGACAGATTTATTTTATCCATGCGAGCGACCGCTTCTGGCCGTACCGAGAAACTTACGATCCGTGAATGAGTGTCTCCTTACAAGAAAGCTGACTGTATGTTTACTTCAGAGACAATTGTTGATTCTTCCTATAAACGCATGGGGCGGGTCTTTCAACGAAAAAAGATGATTTGAGACCTGTACCCGAATCCGAGTACAACTTGTGCCGATCATGCTTGCCTCCGGCCGACATCGGCCACACAATGCCGTCGAAGCAGACAAATGTTCGAATCTGATCCGGAGGAGTGCCATGGCCGAAATACCCTATCTGTCCGAAACCGATCTAATTTCACTCGGCATAACCACGCAGGACGTCGTCGAATCTATAGAGTCGGCAATTCGCGGGTACGAAGCCGGCCGGGTCTGGAGCGCGCCCAAGGCAGCTATCATTCCGCCGAATGATGGACGCTATATGATGGCGGCGTTGGCCGCAATGGACGACCCGTCGTTGCTCGCGGTTAAAACCGTCGTACTAAATCCTGAAAATCCGGTGCGGGGACTGCCGCAGATCAATGGTTTGGTAACGATGCTGGACAGTTCGAGCGGTTTGCCGGCGGCAATTCTCGATGGCAACTGGATCACTGCGGTACGCACAGCGGGACTCAGCGCCGTTGCCGCGAGTCGTCTCGCCAATCCTGACGCGCAGTCGATCGGTTTCATCGGTTGTGGCGTGCAGGCGCGCAGTCACTTGCAGTCTTTCGCGGACCTTTTTCGGCTGAAATCCATCAAGTTATTCGGCCGCGGCCAGGCTAACCAGGACAGGCTGGCGGCGGCAGCAGCCGATCTCGGACTGTCGGTCGAGGTCAGTTCCAGCGGACAGGATGCGATCGAGGACGTAGATCTGGTC
>JAASSH010000212.1 GCA_021767985.1 Gammaproteobacteria bacterium
GCCTTGTCCTTGACCAGTTCGAGCTTTTCCAGCTGGCCGGTTACTTCCAGCACCACCAGCGTATTTTCACGCCAGCTCGCCCAGAAATCGATCTCCACTTCCAGGCTGTCGATGAAAAGGGGCTGAGACCGATCCGGCAGGGTAATCGAAACGTTCTCGATGCGCAGGATCGGGTTGAAGCGATTGATATCACCGCTCAGGCCGGTGAACACGAATCCCGAGGCCAGGTCCCGTTCCAGCAGGTATTCGATTTCGGGCTTGAAAAAGTCGATGTTCATGATCGCGAGCCGCAGCCCGCCCATGACGACGGCCAGCAACACGATCGCAATGACGAACACGCTAAGAACTATGCGTTTTAACAGTCCCATCTTACCGGCATTCGATTGCTAAACGGGCACCACGTCGTAGGATTCCTGCGACAAGTGTGCCTCTACCTGAAGTTTTACCGGAATTTCGATGAAGGCTTCCAGTTCTGCCAGGCTGGCTGCCTCTTCGTCGAGCAGGCGATCGACGACATCCTGATTGGCCATCACCAGCAACTGTTGAGCCTCGTCGTAAAAGCGTGCCTCGCGCAGTATTTCGCGAAAAATTTCGTAACAGACGGTTTCGGTCGTCTTGATCGAGCCACGCCCATGGCAGGTCGTACAGGGCTCGCACAGCACGTGCTCCAGGCTCTCGCGAGTCCGCTTACGCGTCATTTCGACCAGACCCAGCGGAGAAACCTCGCACACCTGGGTTTTGGCGTGATCCTTGTCGAGGTATTTTTCCAGCGATTTCAATACCTGTCGCTTGTGGTCCTCGTGCTCCATGTCGATGAAATCGATAATGATAATGCCGCCGAGATTGCGCAGCCTGAGCTGGCGTGCGATCGCCTGCGAGGCTTCCATGTTGGTTTTGAATATGGTTTCTTCGAGGTTTTGATGCCCGACGAAGGCGCCGGTATTGATGTCGATGGTAGTCATCGCCTCGGTCTGGTCGATAATCAGGTAACCACCGGATTTCAGACTAACCTGTCGCGCCAGCGCCCGCTGCAACTCGTCATCGATATTGTAAAGGTCGAACAATGGGCGCTCGCCCGGATAATGTTCGATCCTGGCCGGCAGGTCGGGAATATAGCGCGCCGCAAAATTGGTCATTTTCTGGAAGGTTTCGCGTGAATCGACCTTGACCACGGTCGTATCGGCGCCAACCATATCGCGCAGGGTACGAATCGACAGCGGCAAATCCTCGTGAATCATGCTGCCGGGCTCGGTCGATTCCGCGGTTTCGAGCAACGATGCCCACAGCTTTGACAGGAAAGCAATGTCGCGCTTTAGTTCGACCTCGTCTACTCCTTCCGCCGCGGTACGAATGATACAGCCGCCGGTACGGTTTTCAGCTCGGCACTGCTCGAGCAGGGTTTTCAATCGCTCGCGCTCGGCCTCGTCCTCGATCTTGACCGAAATTCCGACCACCGGGGAATTCGGCATGTAGACGAGATAGCGCGACGGTACCGAAATATTGGTGGTCAGCCGCGCGCCCTTGGTTCCCATCGGGTCCTTCAGAACCTGAACCAGCAGGGTTTGCCCTTCGCGCAGCAGCTCGTTGATCAGCGGCCGACTGCCGTTATCTGAATCAGGATCGGCTCCGACATCGGCATCAGCACTGACGTCAGCATCGGTATGCTCGTGGATATCGATATCCGATACGTGCAGAAAACCGGCTTTTTCCAGGCCAATGTCGACAAACGCGGCTTCCATACCCGGCAACACCCGGTTAACCTTGCCCTTGTAGATATTGCCAACGATGCCACGGCTGCGCTGACGCTCGATGCTCACTTCCTGCAGGGCGCCGTTTTCCACAATCGCAACCCGGGTTTCCTGGGGCGTGATATTTAACAGAATTTCTTCGCTAATCGTCATAATCAATAAAGTTCTATGCCGACACCCTGCAGTAATTCGGCGGTCTCGTAGAGCGGCAGACCCATAACCGCCGAATAGCTACCCTCGAGATATTCGATAAAAACGGCTGCCTTACCCTGTATAGCGTATGCGCCGGCCTTGTCCATGGGTTCGTCGCAGGCACAATAGGATGCGATCTCTGCTGCCGATAATGCCCTGAAACTGACCCGATTCTGCACCAGTCTCACCGTGACGTCGTCAGCTGTCGCTAACGCGACCGCAGATAAAACCAGGTGTTGTCGAGCCGACAGCTGCTCGAGAATACAACGGCACTGCTCTCGATCGGTGGGCTTGCCAATAATATCACCATCGAGGGTAATAGTAGTATCTGCCGCGAGCACGTAAAAATCGTCCTGCTTTCGGGCCAATTCACGGGCCACGGTCAGCGCTTTCTCCTCTGCCATGCGGCAAACATACTCGGCGGGCGCTTCCGTTGCCGATCGGGTTTCATCGATATCGATTGCGTACACCCTGTATTCGACACCGATCTGGGTCAATAATTCAGCACGACGCGGAGAACGGGAAGCAAGATAGATCATCACTGAATGATAGCCTGAAAGGCGACCCTGGTCGCCTATTCGCGATGATAGGGATGGCCCTGGAGAATACTCCAGGCACGATAAAGCTGTTCCAGCAAAACCACCTTCACGAGCGCATGCGGCATCGTCATGCGACCCAACGAAACCCGATGCTGACAGCGCTCCAGGCATTGCCGGGTGAGGCCATCCGGTCCACCGATAATCAGGTTGACGCGCGGGAACTCGAACATCCAGCGCTGCTACTGCTGCGACCAGTCCTGACTGGACCACTGTTCACCGCGCTCATCGAGGGCAACGTTGAGACTGCCAGGGGTCAGCTTGTCGATGATCAGTTCAGACTCGCGCTGTTTTTGCCGTTCTGCGGGCTGCCTTGCCTTGCGTGCCGCCAGCGGTACGGTTGCCAGTTTGAGCGAGATTTCCCGCGGCATGCGTTTGAGGTAGTCGTCACAGGCCGCATCAACCCAGGCGGGCATTTTTTGCGCAACGTTAATGAGCTGGATTTGCATTACCGAGCCGAACTTGCAGCCCTAGTCGGATGCAAGCTCCTCGCCCCAGAGTTTCTCGAGTTCGTAGTAAAGCCGAACGTCCGGCAGCATGACGTGGACGATCGCATCCCCGAGATCGACCAGTATCCATTCGCCCACTTCCTCGCCCTCGACGCCCAGTGGAGGTTTGCCGGCTGCCTTGGCTGCCTCTATGACCGAATCGGCGATAGCGCTGACGTGACGGGTTGAACTACCGCTGGCAAAAATCATGTAGTCGGTGAAGCTGGCAACCCCGGACACGTCCAACACTACGATGTCGTCGGCCTTGAGGGCTTCCAGCGCCTGCAGCGCCATTTTCCTGGTCGCCTCGGCCTGTAAATCAGCAGGTTTCGAATCAGTCACCGGATCTCCGATACAGGTGGTGGGTTTGAATATAATCCGCAACGGCCGAATGCAGCCATTGCCGCGGAATGTCGCCGTCGGCCAGCGCGGCCCGCACCTCGCTCGAGGAACAGTCAACGGCGTCGGCTTCGAACAGCAGTATGGCGCCGGCTGCCTGCGCCTGCAACCGCTCAGCCGAGTCGACTCGACGCTCGGGAAACAGGGTCGGATCGACCTCGACTCCCGGACGGATGCAGACCACCAGGTGCGCCAGCTCGAGGATCTGCCGCGGCTGCTTCCAGCCGGCGAAGCCGTTAAACGCGTCTGTCCCGAGCAGCAGCACCAGGGGTTCGTCGCCCTGGCGTCGGATCTGGCGCAGGCTGTCGATGGTATAGGATGGCCCGGCGCGATCGATCTCGAGGGTATTCAGCACCAGCCCCGGGTGTTCGGCGAGCACCATATCGATCATTGTGCAGCGCTGCTGCGCCGAGGCGTGGGGCTGATCACGATGAACCGGCAACGCGCAGGGCATGAACTGAACCTGGGTCAGCGGCAGCCTCGAATGAGCCTGGTCTGCTATCTGCAAATGCCCGTTATGAATCGGATCGAAGGTACCGCCAAGAATTCCGATCATGCTACTCGCGGATATTGCCGTCTCCGAACACGACGTACTTTTGCGATGTCAGACCTTCCAGCCCGACCGGCCCGCGCGCATGCAGCTTGTCGGTGCTGATGCCGATTTCGGCACCGAGGCCGTACTCGAAACCATCGGCAAAGCCGGTAGACGCGTTGACCATGACCGAACTCGAATCGATCCGGCGCATGAACTCCCGGGTGCGCCCATAGTCCTCGCTGACGATCGCGTCGGTATGCTGCGAGCCGTAGTGGTTGATATGCTCGATCGCCTGCGTCAGCCCGTCGACGATACGAATCGACAAAACGGGCGCGAGGTATTCGGTGTACCAGTCTTCTTCACCGGCCGGGATAATATGCCCGGCATCGTATTCACGCGTGCGGTCGCAGCCGCGAAGCTCGACCCCGCTGGCGGACATGAGCCGGATGATTTCCGGCATCAGGCTCGGCGCTATCGCCTCGGCCACGAGTAGCGTTTCCATCGCGTTACATACACCGTAGCGCCTGGTCTTGGCGTTGACGGCGATATCGAGCGCCTTTTGCAAATCCGCGCGGTCGTCGATATAGACGTGGCAAACACCGTCCAGGTGCTTGATAACCGGAATGATCGAGTCATGGGTAATACGTTCGATCAGTGATTTCCCGCCGCGCGGAATGATCACGTCGATACAATCCGGCATTTGCAGCATCTGGGTTACCGCCTCACGATCTGTTGTGTTTACCACCTGCACCGCGCCGGCGACCATGCCTGCCTGCTCGAGGCCCTGCTGAATACACTGGTAAATAGCCTGGTTTGAATACAGCGCTTCCTTGCCACCGCGCAGGATACTGGCATTGCCTGACTTGAGGCACAACGCGGCGGCGTCGATGGTCACGTTCGGGCGCGACTCGTAAATGATGCCGATAACACCCAGCGGTACTCGCATCTTGCCAACCTGGATACCCGAGGGGCGATAGCGCAGCTCGCTGATTTCACCGACCGGATCGGCCAGGCTGGCTACCTGCTGCAAGCCTTCAATCATAGCGTCGACGCGCGCCTCGTTCA
>JAASSH010000213.1 GCA_021767985.1 Gammaproteobacteria bacterium
GCACGCTCATCGCGTAGAGTACCCGTCGATGCACGGGCTTGAGACCATCGCGCACGTCCGGCAAGGCGCGCCCGACGATAACGCTCATCGCGTATTCGAGATACGACTGGCGCATCTCGTCTTCTAGATTGACAGGAAAAACTTCTTTGGCGATATCAGCCATAAAACTGGAAACTCAACGGTAAGAAATGACGCAGGATTGATTTATTTTCGATCTGCGCGATTTTATCACAGACCGCGGGGTGAACACTACCGATAAGATCGCCTCTCCTGCGTCAAAATAAAAGGATTTACGGGTTTTTGGCGCCTATTTGGATAATTGCCCGTGACACCGCCATGAATGCCGCAATATCCGTTTTAAGTCTCGCTCAAATCTTGTAAGGTTCGCCTATGCAGCATCGCTACCAGATCATTCAGCCGGACTGGACCGTCACCGTCAACGCGGGGTTCGAGGTATTGCGCGATTTCGCCGTGGTGGTCGAAGATAATCGTATTCAGACACTGATTGCAAACGATGCCGTCAGCGAGCTTCCGTGTTACTCGCAGGCAGAGATTATCCCTCTGCCGGGCTGTGTCCTGATGCCCGGTTTGGTCAATGCGCACACCCACGCCTCGATGAGCCTGTTTCGCGGACTGGCCGACGATCTTCCGTTAATGGAATGGCTGACCGACCATATCTGGCCCGCCGAGGCGCGCTGGGTCGACCCCGAGTTCACCGTCGATGGATTCAGGCTGGCTGCGGCCGAGATGATACGTTCCGGCACGACCTGCCTCAGCGATATGTATTACTTTCCCGACGAGGCCGCCCGTTGTTCCCAGGACATCGGCATGCGCAGCGTCATCGGCCTGATCGTGCTCGATTTCCCTAGCGTTTGGGCGCAGGATGCCGACGAGTACCTGCACAAGGCGCTGGCGGTACACGACGAAATACGCGAAATGCCGCTGGTCAGCAGCGCTTTCGCGCCACATGCACCCTACACGGTCTCGGACGAACCGTTGCGGCAGATCGCGATGTACAGCAGCGAACTCGATTTACCGGTGCATATGCACGTGCATGAAACCGCATCGGAAGTAGCGCAAGCGCTGCAGAAAACCGGCCAGCGTCCGCTACACCGACTCGATCAGCTCAACCTGCTGAACCCGAACCTGATCGCGGTGCACATGACCGAGCTCGATGAATTCGAAATCGAGCGCGTGGCCGAAGCCGGTGTCAACGTGGTTCACTGCCCCGAATCCAACCTGAAACTGGGTAGCGGCATCTGCCCGGTAACGGCGCTTCACGACCAGGGCGTTAACCTGTGTCTCGGCACCGATGGCGCGGCCAGCAACAACGATCACGACCTGCTTGGCGAAATGCGTACCGCCTCTATGCTGGCCAAGGGCAGCAGCGGTAACGCCAGCGCCTGCAACGCTCGCCTCGCGGTAGAAATGGCGACTATCAACGGCGCCCGCGCGCTGGGCATGGCAGACCAGATCGGCAGTATCGAAGTCGGCAAGAAAGCCGACCTGATCGCGCTCGATCTCGGCAGCCTCAATACCCAGCCGCTGTATGATCCGGTGGCGCAAATCGTTTACGCGGCCAGCAGCCGTCAGGTATCTCACGTCTGGATCGACGGGGTGGCGCAGTTGCGGGATTCCGAATTCTGCCATCTGGATAACGACGAACTGCTCGCCACGGCATCCGCCTGGGCGCAGAAAATAAAGAGTTGAACATGTCATTGGAAGCAAACGTTGATCCGGCCGAAATCGATAAATTCCAGTCGATTGCGAGCCGCTGGTGGGATCGCGAAAGCGAATTCAAGCCGCTGCATGATATCAACCCGCTGCGCGTGGCTTATATAGAACGGCAGGCGCAGGGCGTCGCAGGCAAGAAAATTCTCGATGTCGGCTGTGGCGGCGGCATCCTCGCGGAAGCGCTGGCGCACAAGGGCGCACTGGTTACCGGAATCGACATGGCCGAACTCTCGCTCAAAGTGGCGCAGATGCACCTGCATGAATCCGGGCTCGAAGTCGATTACCAGCTGTCGACGGTGGAAGACTTCGCGCAGCAAAATGCGGCTCAGTTCGATATCGTAACCTGCCTCGAAATGCTCGAACATGTGCCCGACCCGGCGTCGATCATCGCATCCGCGAGCCGGTTACTGAAACCCGACGGCATGTTGTGCCTGTCGACGCTGAATCGTAATCCCAAATCCTTCGCGCTCGCGATACTGGGCGCAGAGTATATTTTACGCATGCTGCCGCGAGGCACCCACGAGTATAAAAAATTCATTAAACCCTCGGAGCTAGCCGCGACGCTGCGCGCCAACGGCATGCAGCTACGCGATATTACCGGCATCAGCTACAACCCGATCACGAAAAACTACTCGCTGGGTCGCGATATCGATGTCAACTATCTGATGACCGCGAGTTTCGATGACTAAAGCGGTATTGTTCGACCTCGATGGCACTTTGATCGACACCGCACCGGACATGGGTGGCGCGTTGAACAACCTGCTGCTGGAAGAAAACCTGGAGCCGATACCGATAGAACGCATTCGACCCTATGTCTCGCAGGGCGGCCTGGTGCTGACCCGGCTGGGATTTGGCGGCAAGGTTCCCGAGTCCGCAATCGAGCCCCTGCGGCAGCGCTTCCTGGATCATTACCGCGAGATCGTCGCCAACGATTCCAGGCTGTTCGATGGCTACGAGGGAATTCTCGACGAACTCGAGACGCGTTCCATCCCCTGGGGTATCGTAACCAATAAGCCCGAATGGCTGACGCACCCATTGTTGCAGCAGCTGGGCCTGGCCGAGCGCAGCGGCGTCGTCATCGGCGGCGATACCCTGGAACATCGTAAGCCGCACCCGCTGCCGCTGCAGGTCGCGGCTGAACGCCTCGGCGTGAGCAGCGAACAATGCCTGTACGTCGGTGACGACGAGCGCGATATCGTTGCCGGCAGGGCGGCAAACATGAAGACCCTGATCGCGGCCTACGGCTATATCGAGCACGGCACCGATATCGAGGGCTGGGGCGCCGATGGCGTGATAGACAGCCCCGGCGAACTTTTACAGCATCCCTTGATGGCCCGGACATGACCCGTATACCCGATAATTTCAGCGCCGCGTCCGATTTGCTGAAAGACAAGACAGTGTTGGTAACCGGCGCGACCGGCGGCTTTGGCAAACCACTGTCGCTGGCGCTGGCGCAACATGGTGCTACCGTAATTTTACTGGCGCGCAACCTGCGCATGGTAGAAGCGCTTTACGACGAAATCGACCTGGCCGGCTACCCGACACCGGCGATCTACCCGATGAACCTGGAGGGAGCCAGCGAGCATGACTACGGCGAACTTGCGGCGAACATCGAGTCACAGCTCGGGCAGCTGGATGGATTGATCCACTGCGCTGCCATCCTCGGAGCGCCCACGGTATTCGCCCAGAGCGATGCGGAAACCTGGTACCAGGTTCACCAGGTGAACCTGCATGCACCCTATTTACTGACCCGCGCCTGCCTGCCGCTGATGAGCCGTTCCGAGCACGCCTCGATACTGTTCATGATCGACGACAAGCCCGGGGCCTACTGGGACGCCTACCAGGTCAGCAAGCAGGGACTCGCGGCCATGGCCGAGCTGCTGGCACAGGAGTATGACGGCAGTAACTTGCGGGTAAACTGTTTCAATCCGGGCAAGACGCGCACCAGCCTGCAGTTGCGCGCCTACCCGGCCGCGGACGAAAACGAAAGTTTGCCGTCGCCGCAGGATCATATCGATACCTTCCTGTACCTGATGAGCGATGTCTCGACCGAGAACGGCGAAATTTTCACCGCTTAACTCCGGTTAGCCGTTCGATTAGAAGCGGATGAACACCGCGGTCAAAGAGTATCGGTACAGCAGATTCAGGAAGATGAAGAGTACGACTCGCTGGTACAGATTGATCAGTTCACGGCGCCAGCCGACCCGATCCTCGGGCTGATTCCACAGGTATGACGAGACAAACCTGCCCGGCTCGCCGGTCTCGGTAGACGCCATCGACGCGCGATACTCGTTGCTGGCCTCCGGGTGAGATGCGAGGCCATTGACGATGTATCCCAGGTATTCCTCCGTCGGTTTCAGATTCGGCGTGGAACGGTTGGTCTGGTAGAAGTAAACTCTTTCGCCATCCTGCTCGACCCAGGTACGGCGGTAGCGGTTGATAATCGGCACCGCTTCGTAGAAATCCATGCGCGCGGCGTCTCGCGCCGAGAGCGTGTAGAGGAATCCGTGCACCGCTTCGCCGGCGGCGGGTTCGGCCGAGGCATAGCCGCAGCCGATCCAGGGGGAAGGATGATCGAAGCGCAGACCATGATCTCTCAGGGTGAACGGCTTCATCGCGAACGGTCGGATTCGGCGTTCACTCATGATCGATTCACTCAGATTTGCACCAAACGCCAGGTACTGCACGCGTTCCTTGCCGTGACCAAACAGGCGCCTGATGTTGCAGATTTCGAAGAGCAGTCGCCAGACAATATATCGCAGCATATCAAACGCGGGTGATGATCCAGGCCGGCACGATACTGCGATATATTTTCCCGGTCAATCCGCAGCGGATCGCATCGCTTACTGGTACTCGAAGTAGTACTCGGACTGATCGAGACAGCGCTGCAAAGCGAGCAAGCACTGCTCGTCGGGTTTCAGCGACCAGCTGCCGTTGGTGCGCAGTTGATACTGATAGCCTTCGCGGCACATGTGAAACACCACCGGCATGGCGTCGCTATAGCGGTAGCCGTCGAGTACGCCAATGATTTCGTCTACCTGGTCGCCGGCGTGCCCGTTCAGCGTGATATGCAGGGCGCGCGCGTTAGCCGCACGGTAGTCGTCGAGCAGCTGCACCCTGGCGGCGCGCAGCTTGATGCCGTTGTTGAAATCGTCGTAAGCGATGCCGCCATCGACGACCCAGACCAGGTCCTTTTGCACGATCGGTTCTATTTGCGCCAGCAGGTCGGGCAACACGCGCACGTCTACCCTGCCACTGCGATCATCCCGCGTCACGAAAGCTTCGCGGC
>JAASSH010000214.1 GCA_021767985.1 Gammaproteobacteria bacterium
CTTGTCCAGCGCGGCGGTATCGAAACATTGGAAGTCCGAGCACTCACGGCCCTCGACGTCGATTATCTGGATGTATTGCCCGGCCTTGACCTCGTAGACGAAAGCGGTGCGCGCCTCGATGCGCTGATCCTGTAGCGGATCGGCAAGCGGATCAGGCAGACGCGCGACGCGCTCCGCATCGTCGCGCGGCTGGCGATGCACGAAGATGGTCAGGTCGGTGATCGTATCCTGCAGATCGGCACGCATGGGTTCGCCGGGCGCGGCGACGACGCAGGTAACGTCTTCACTAGTGTCGAAACGCACGGAGTCACCTGCCGGTGAATCATTGCCGAACACGCGCACACTCTGCGCGCTATCGAGCGAGATGTTGCGAAATCGAAGCGTGCGCTCCAGCTTGACCGCGCTGGCGTCCCGGCCGCCGAGTATGGCTTTGAGACCTTCGGCCTGCCCGTCTGCGCGGGCGCCGATTAGCTGCATGTCGCTGTTGCCGTGTCCGTCGAACACGGTGATTTCGCCAACCTGCATGCCCTCGGGATTAACCAGTTCCAGCGAGTCGCCGGCCGCCAACTCGAGCGCCGTGATACCACCGGCGCGCACGACGTAACGTTCGGTCCCAGGGGGCAGGGTGTTCAACCCGGGTTCGAGTACTCGGAGTGGCATGGCAAGATTGGGCGAATTCATGGCTATTCCTGGTCGGTGTCGAGCAAGTCGTCGTGGACCCCGTAAAGGTGATCCTTGATTATTTTGACCGCGACCGGAGTATCGCGCGAGGCGATCGCCTCGTAGAGCGCTCGGTGTTGCCGGTTATAGTAATCGATTCGTTCCGGTGTCAATAGTTTCGCTTTCATCGTACGCCACTGCGAATGACGGCGCACCTCGCTGATGCGTTCGTACAGCCAGTACATGAGCTTGTTGCGCGAACAGTGCGCCAGCGCCAGGTGAAACGCGGCGTCACCGCGCGCGAATTTCTCCGGGTCGCCGCCGCAGTCCTCGCACTGGCGTAACGCATTCCGCAGTTCCTCCAGGTCGCGTGCGCTGGCGTTGGCGATCGCCAGGCGCACCATCTGAGGTTCGATCGCGATGCGAACTTCGTTCATTTCCAGCGGGCTGGTGACGCTGGATATTTCATGCTGGTTGGTGGTTTCGCGGTGAGTAACGTAGGTGCCGCTGCCGATTTGTCGGGTTACCAGGTGCTGCTGCTCGAGGATTTCGAGCACCGAACGGATGGTGCCGCGTGAAACGCCGAAATCTGCGGCCAGGTTACGCTCAGCTGGCAACCGCTCCTCGTAGCTGAATTCTCCCTCGAGAATGCGGCGGCGAAGCTGTGCAGCGACGCTGCTGGTAGTAACGCCAACGCGGTTACCGGCTCGTTTACGTGCCAGCTTAACCTGCGGCTCTGACAGTGCAGGCACGTTGTTGTTATCTGCTTTCACGCCGGTGGACTCCTCACGCATGGTTATTATTATGGTACTGTAAATTGGTACAATAATGCTTCATAAAGGAGTTTAAATCAAGCCTAAAGGTCGATCAAAAACGATTGTTTCGTAAATTCTTAGGTAGAATTGGCTTCATTTTAATAGTTAATCGCGCTGCAGAACCTGATCGTAAAAAGATATGTATTGAATTAAAAATATATAAATAAGTTATTGAAATAATTAAATATAAATCATATTAGCGTCGCTAAAGTGAATAACTTCTTCAGTGATTCGAAGCAACTGGTTGCGTGATTATTGGACCTCAGTGTTCAAATTGGTCCATTAAGATTTCATATTTTTATCAGAATTGTCCAAAAAAAGCCATTATAGGTCTTGTCTTGTCTGACCCAATGGGTATACCATTGCTGCCTGTCTGGTTCATTCGAACTGTGCTTGGCGCAGTAACGAAGGCCGAATATTCGGGCAATAATAACTTACAAATCCCGGATTGTATTAGCGATAGAACCGAAGAATACGAAGAACGAAGTCTTTAACCGTTGGAGGGTGATATGACCGATTTACAAGCACATGTAGAAGCACCTGGGCGCGCAGAACTGGTTAAGCAGGTTAGCGAGAAAATCAAGGAAACCGGTGTTGATTACATTTACTACCAGTTTATATCCGTTACCGGGCGAATCGTCGGTAAGGGAATCCCCGCGGCGCACTGGGAGCGCCTTGCCGAGAAAGGATTTCAGCTGGTTTACGGCTCTACCGCGAACCTGTTTATCGATCGGCACGGCGATTACATTGGCTACGGCCCCGAGGCTTCGGAGCTGGTTGGTATTCCCGACCCTGAAACCTTTTGCCAACTTCCCTGGGATAAACGCATCGGGCGTGTTTTTTGTACCCTGTTTCGTAACCGTGAAGAACATGATAATCCGGGTGGGGCGCTGACGTCGGATTGCCGCGGTAACCTGCGTCGAATCCACCAGGAATTCCAGGACAAGCACAACGGGTTGCATATGCGCTGTGGTACCGAGCCTGAAATGATGTGGCTCAAACGCGGCGAAGACGGCAAGATGGCCGGTGGCGTAACCAAGCCCAATTGCTACCACATCGACCAGTTCGAAGAACTTCGTCCCTCCTTCATGAAAGTCATCGAGTACTCGCAGCAAATGGGTCTCGATATTATCCAGGGCGACCACGAAGACGCCCCCGGCCAGCTCGAGCTGAATACCCAGTTCGACGATGTTTTACGTAATGCGGACCGTTTGACGACTTATCGCCAGATCTGCGCCCAGGTTGCGCGTGAAGATAACCTGATCGCCTGCTTTATGTCGAAGCCATTCATGGGTGTCTCGGCTTCAGGCTGTCACCACAATATGTCGCTATGGCGCGGCGGTGAAGATGAAGTCAACATGTTGGGTCACGATTCGCTGCCAGGAATGGATGGCGCTTTCACCTACCGTGTCGGTGGTGAGAATACTTTCATGCCCGATCCTGCCATCCACGAGCGCGCACCAGGCCCTGTTGGTCTGCAGTGCATCGGCGGTGTAATCAAGCACCTTGGCGCATTGACTTCGATTGGTTCCTCAACGGTTAACTCTTACCGCCGGCTCTGGGACACTGGTTTCTGGGCACCGATCTTTGCCGACTGGGGTTACCAAAACCGTACCTGTGCCTTGCGTATATCTGCGCCGGGACGATTCGAATACCGCTCGGTCGACTCGATGGTAAATCCGTACCTGATGGGCGCTGCACTGTTGAAGGCTTTCGACGATGGTATCGACAATAATCTCGATCCTGGCGAAGCGGAAGAACGTAACATTTATGAAGCAATGGATGCCGGCAAAGACGTCAAGAAGCTACCGATGTCACTTGGCGATGCACTCGAGGAACTGCGTAACGACGAGGTTATCAAATCGGCCATGCCGGGCGAGATGTACAAGGTCTACGAGCACTACAAGCGTGATGAGTGGGAGAAGTACAACGCTACGGTCACCGACTGGGACGTCGAGATGTATCTCGACTGCCTGCCATAGGGGCCGGTTCAGTCTCTTAACCCGGCGCCAGCTTTAAGGCGCCGGGATCATGAATTATGGGCTGTCGCGGCAGTCTGATTGTTAAATCTATCAAGAGGATATTCCTATGTGTGGTATTGCTGGACTTATCTGGAAAGGCGGTGTTACCAGCGATATCGGTAGCGAGATGACCCAGATGCTGCAGGCCCTGAAGCATCGCGGGCCCGACTCGACCGGTTTCGCACTCTACGGAAAGGGCGAGGAGGGCGTCTACGTGTTGCGCTTCAAGGTCGCCGAACAGGAAGACATGCGCACCGGCTTCGACATTCACAAGCAGGTCATCGAGCGCAAGGCAGAGGTCGATACGCGCCTCGAGGAAATGGGCGCCGATGTCACCAAGAGAGAGGACGCGACCGAATACGCTTTCCGCTATCACTTTAAATTCGGCGGCGACCTGAAGCGGTTGATCGACTTCATCGAGGATATCGAAGGGGTTGAAATCCTGTCGGTAGGCAAGGGCCTGGAGCTGATCAAGGACCTGGGTGATGCCGCGCTCGTATCCGAACAGTACGGTCTCAATGGTTTCGTCGGTACCCATGCTATCGGACATACCCGCATGGCCACCGAATCCGACGTCGATATTCGCTCGGCCCACCCTTACTGGGCCTACCCGTTCAACGACGTATCGGTGGTGCACAATGGCCAGTTGACCAATTACTGGACCAACCGCCGCGACCTCGAGCGCCGCGGTCATCGTTTCATGTCGAACTGCGACTCTGAACTGATCGCGGTTTACATCGCCGATCGCATCGACCAGGGCGACGAACTCGAATCGGCGATGACGCGTTCGATCAACGAGCTCGACGGCGTGTTTACCTACCTGGTTGCTACCAGCGACCAGCTCGGCATGGCCAAGGACGTCATGGCGGCCAAACCGATGGTGCTTTACGAGAGTGACGAATTCGTCGGCCTGGCTTCGGAAGAAGTGGCCATTCGCAGCATTTTCCCGCGTGAAATAGACACCTGGGATCCTTATCAAGGGGAGGTAAAAGTATGGGCAGCGTAACCACGTCCCATGAAATGGGGCTGCACGAGGAGCAGCTGACGGGTCGTACCCAGCAGATGTATTTCTCGGCGACCGAGGAAGAAAATTACACTTATCCCTGGGCCTACGAGGTCGACTTCAACAAGTCCGCCGAATTCGACGCCGCGGACCTGAGCATTGCCGAGATCAACCTCAAAATCCGCGAGCTGATGCAGTCGGGTCACGGTTCGATTACCGTGCAAAATCCGCGCGCCAAGCATTCGCTCGGGGTCGGAATCCTGAATCGCCTCAACCTGAAATTCGAAGGCAGTCTGGGTTACTTCGGCTGCGGCCTGATCGACGGTCCCAACGTGCACATCACCGGCCGCGTCGGCTGGTCCTGTGCCGAGAACATGATGGCCGGCACCGTGGTCATCGAAAAGAACGCGGGCTCGCTGTTCGGAGCCGCAATCCGCGGCGGTGACCTGGTCTGCAAGGGGCAGGCCGGCGCGCGCGTCGGCATCGATCAGAAGGGCGGCACCATCATCGTCGGCGGCA
>JAASSH010000215.1 GCA_021767985.1 Gammaproteobacteria bacterium
CGTGAGTCTCACGAAAACGCTGCATCATGTCGCTTACATTGTGGATTCCCATACTTTCCAGTGACGAGTCCAGGAACATCGAGGCGTAGAATCCCGGGGTCACTTCTCGAAACGAGAATTACCACCGCCAAGGGTAACCAAGATGAACACCGATATTCACCGGGCATTAACATCCGACGAAATCGCAAGCTATCAACGTGATGGTGTTGTTATGCTTACCGAAATGTTTGACGGCGACTGGATAGAGCTGCTGCAAGCAGGGCTCGCAACCAATTGCCAGAAACCCACAAATCGCGCTCGCGTGTGGGACCGGGATGCCGAGGGACATACCATGTTTTGGGATAGCCAGGCCTGGCAGAACATCGAGCAGTACCGCCGGTTCGTATTTAACTCTCCCGCCGCCCAGATCGCCGGCCATCTGATGAACGCCACTACTATCAATTTCTTTTTCGATGCGGTTTTCGTGCGTTCTCCCGGTTGCCGGTTCGCTACTCCCTGGCACCAGGATGAGCCCTACTGGTCGGTGGAAGGCTATGATACCTGTACCGTCTGGATGCCCCTGGTTCCGGTCAAACGTGAAAATGCACTGGCCTATGTGCCGGGTTCGCACCGCCTTGATCCGGTATTCGAACAGTACAACTTCGGCAATCTCAATCCCGATGGCAAAACGCAAGTAGACCAGGTTGATTTCTCTGCAATTGCAGAGGCTTCATTGCCTGATATCGATGCGGATCCAGAGAGCTACGGTGTCGTCAGCTGGGACATGTCTCCGGGTGATTGCGTCGTCTTTAACAGTCGAATCATTCACGGGGGCTCAGGCAAGCTGGATGAGAATCGCGATTTGCGGGTGTTCACCACCAAGTGGCTGGGAGATGACGTTCGCATTAAGTTTCGGGATTGCGGCATGGACCCGGATCACAGCGCTATCATGACCGAATACGGCCTCAAGCCTGGTGACCGCCCGGGAACCGACCTTTACCCAATGGTCTGGTCGCGAAACTAGTACTTTTCATCGGCTCCGACCTTGCGGCTGGACTGCTCTATCAAGATGATTGCACCGAGGTAGATTCATAACATGTCGGATTTAAATATTCGTGTTGTAACCGAACAGGACCTGGATCGATGTTACGAGATCGAGTCCGTTTCATATTCAGGTGAAGAAGCCGCAACCAGAGAGAAGATTCTGAAGCGAATCAAATCTTATCCCGAAGGATTCACCGTCCTGGAAAACGAAAAAGAGATTATCGGCTTTATCAACTCCGGGGCCACCCACAAGGTAGAGCTTTCGAACGAAGATTTTAAAGAGCTCGTCGGCCACGACTCGGACGGCGAGCATGTTGTTATACTTTCTGTCGTGGTTCATCCCGCCTACCAGGGAAGAGGCATGGCAAGCAGGCTTATGAGCGACTTTATAGACAGGATGAAGACGCTTGGCAAATCCGATATTTATCTGATTTGCCAGCCGGATTTAATCGAAATGTATGCCCGCTACGGTTTTATTGACCTGGGAGCTTCGGACTCGAATCACGGAGGAATGAGCTGGCATGAAATGTCCTTGTCTTTGCAAGACACATAGCGAACCCGTGCCTGGCCCGCGGCCAGGCTTCCGGTACCAGGTGTTATACACAAGTGAACACGCATTCCCGATGCGAAGTAAGAGGCTTAATTGAAGACCATTAGCATACTCGGTAGCGGCTGGCTCGGGCTTCCGTTAGCCCGTCATTTCGTAACAGCCGGTTTCCTGGTCAAAGCCTCGACGACATCGGAAAATCGTATAGCGGAGTTGAAATCTATCGGCGTCGCCCCCTTCGTCGTTAATATAGAATCGCTGACCGGTAACGTTCGAGACTTCCTGCGAGCGGACATCCTGATCATTAATATAACGTCAAAAAACGTTGCTGCTTTTCGTCGTCTTGCCGACGAAATAGAAGGTTCCGAAATCGAGAATGTCATATTTGTCAGCTCCACATCCGTTTACCAAAACATAAGAAAGATTATTACAGAGTCCGATACCGAATGCTTTTCGCAGAGTCCCCTGCTGGAAATCGAGCAACTGCTAAAATGCTGCAAGGGGATCAGGACCACGATCGTCAGGTTTGGCGGATTGATCGGCTATAGTCGACACCCGGGGCGATTTTTTAGCCCGGGAAGAATAGTCCAGAATCCTGATGCTCCGGTTAACCTGATTCACCGGGACGACTGCATCGGGATTATTAGCCAGATTGTCGAGCAGCAATTCTGGGGCGAGGTAGTTAACTGCTGCGCCGACACTCACCCCACCAAAAGGGAGTTTTATAGTCGAGCTGCAAAATCGCTGGACAGCACCCTGCCAACTTTCGGAGAATCGGATCCTGAAGCGGGTAAATTAATCAGCAATCAGAAAGTAAAACGGTTGTTAAACTATGAGTTTAAACACCCTGATTTAATGAAAATAAAGTTTGAGGAAAGCATATAGCAAGCGCTTGCTGTCGAACCAGAATCCCCACCGCTGCGCAGCGTTAAGGCAATTTATCCCGACGGAGTTTATCGTGACATCAGCACCTCGACCCTGGTTTCAGACCGACCGAATACGGGACGACCTGTATTGCATTACCGAGCCATACTACCGGCTGGACTACCGCGCTAATATTTGGCTGGTTAAAGGGCGCGACTCGGATTTGCTAATCGATACGGGGCTTGGTGTGTCCAGTTTAAAGCTTTACCTGTCAGGGTTACTGGATAAGCCGCTCAAGGTTGTAGCCAGTCACATTCATTATGACCATAGCGGTAGTTGCCACGAATTTGAGCAGGTTTTTATCCATCAAAACGAACACCAGGCACTGAGCCGGGGCGATCAGCAGCTAATATTAAGCACTCCGGAAGCCGGCTTTGTAGCGGACGAAGATTTTGATTCCCTGCCTTACCAGGGCTTTAGTGCCAGCCACTATGAGGTTAAGGCCTGCCCCCAGGTGCAGGCGATCCAGCATGGTGATGTAATCGATTTGGGCGACAAGGCGTTTGAAGTCATGCACCTGCCCGGTCATTCGTCCGGCTCAATCGGTTTATATAACGCAAAAGCACAAACCTTTTTTTCCGGGGATGTGGTGTACGACGGTGAGCTGTTCGATGACCTGGACGATTCAGTTGTAGCTGATTACATCGACAGCATGGAGAAGTTACTGCATTTAAAGACCGACGAAGTAAGGCCCGGGCATTATCACAGTTTTAACCGACGCCGTTTGCAACAGCTGGTTACACAATATATCGATGACAAGAAAGCCCCGATTTGCCCCAGCGAAGGGTAGTCTTCTTCCGCAAAAAAATGAATAACAAGCACATGCAGCCGAACCGTTTCACTTGCCACGCGAGTGACACGGTCGTTGATGCGAGGCATTAGCAGAAGATCGTGAATATAAGAGTAGCAACCAGTCTTGATCGAGGCGGCATCCACAGCGTTCAGTGGTCTGCCTTCGCTGAAAACGAGCGAGACCTTGTGTCGAAGCTTGCCGTTGATCTGCTTGCAGAAAAAACAACTCCCCAGGTAATCTCCCTGGTGGCTGAATCCGAAGGCATTGTCGTTGGTCATGCCGCCTTTAGTCCGGTAACCTTTGATCACAATGAAAACCTCCAGGGCTATATTTTGGGGCCGCTCGGTGTAAAGCCGGATTATCAGAAGCGTCGCATTGGATCAAAACTGGTAGCAAACGGCATGGATCGGCTATCGAAACTGGGCGTAAACATCCTCTTTGTTTATGGCGATCCTGAGTATTACAGCAGGTTTGGTTTTAGCGTGGAGGCTGCCAAACGTTACCTCCCACCTTACGACCTCGAGTATCCTTTTGGGTGGCAAAGCATCATCCTCAATGAATGCACTATTAAAGAGTCACCAATCAAAATAGCTTGTGTCGCTTCTTTATGCGATCCAGCGCTATGGTAGGCATACTGCCAGCCAACCCATGCAGGTCGGGCCAGGGTGCCGGCTACGCGTGCACGTTTGCTACTGATGCGAGGCGTTAGGGGCATAAAGGAGAAAGCGAGATGGCAATCAAGGGCGGATGTTTGTGCGGCAGAGTTCGCTACGAAATTGCTGGCCGACTTTTTAATTCGAGTCACTGCCATTGCTCTATGTGCAGGCGACAGCATGGTGCGGCGTTTGCGACCTATGCTCAATGTAACCCGGACGACTTTAACTGGACCTCGGGCGCAGAACTTGTAAAAGTGTTCGAAACCATACCCGAGGCCGGATGGTGCTTTTGTCGTGAATGTGGCTCGACACTGGCAGGAACCGTCGACGGTCAAGTCACCTCGATAACGCTGGGTACCGTCGAGGGAGACCCTGGCATAAAGCCGGAGTTACACATCTTCACAGGCTCCAGGGCTCGGTGGCACGAGATAACCGATGACCTCCCGCAATTCGAAGAATGGCCTCCTGACAACCGGGAACCGCCTGGCAAAGCCCCCTGATATGCGTATATAGTTGGATGCAGTGCCCGCCATACGGGCCCTGCGTCGCTGACATGGGGCATTACCTGGCCAATTGGAGGCAAGAATGGACAACGCAATAATCGGATTTTTGGTATTTTTCGGAATCTTCCACCTGCTGCTGATCGCTGTCCCGATTGGAACTACTCTGCGAGCGCCCATTTCCGGTCAGAGTAAACTTCTATGGTGCGCGTTTCTGACACTGATTCCAATTATTGGCGCCGCATTGTTTCACTTTCGATACCGGTCCAGTTTATTTCGGGGCAAGCCTTATCAACCAAGCGCCCATGAATTAGGAGCGAGAAACTGGCGTGATTCGCCGGATAACCGGGAATGAGTCCGGCTGTAAAGCCAGGTAACAGGCGAATGCAGCCCGACCACCACGATGTGGAAGCATAACTACCTGTGACTTCAGAAAGAAAAGACCAGATCTGCGCGTTACTAAAAGGCATCGAAACGGGTGATCCCGCGACTGTCGCAGTCGTCAACGAGGACAAATACATTCAGCACAATCCCCAGACTCACGAGGGTAG
>JAASSH010000014.1 GCA_021767985.1 Gammaproteobacteria bacterium
AACAAGAATCAACGCGAGGTCGAAACCCGGCTGCGCAATGCCGTATATGACGATCGTGCCAGGGTGCAAATAGGACGCATATCGCGTTTCGGTCTGCTGGAAATGTCGCGTCAACGCCTGCGCCCGTCACTGGAAGAATCCAGCCAGATAGTCTGCCCGCGCTGTAGCGGACAGGGTACCATCCGCGACGTCGAATCGCTGTCGCTAGCGGTTTTACGTTTGCTCGAGGAAGAATCGCTAAAGGACAATACCGGTAAGATCCTCGCAAAAATGCCGGTCGAGTGCGCCACCTACCTGCTAAACGAGAAGCGCGAGAAGATCGATGCGCTCGAGCAGCGCCGCAAGGTGCATATTGTCGTGATCCCGGATCCCAACCTGGAAACCCCCCACTACCATATCGAACGGGTCAAGGACAACGATACGCATCGGCACGAATCCAATTACAAGAAATCCTACGAATTGACTACCGAGGAAGAAGCGGTCGACCTGGTGGAAATGGCAAGCAGCACGACGGTAACGCCCGAAGTAGCGGCCGTGCAGCGCGTGGCTCCAGCCGAACCCAGGCCCACGGCTCCTGCGCCAGCGCCGGTCGAAGCGCCGGCCGGCACCGGCGGCGGGCTATTTGGAAAGATCGTTAGCCTGTTTGTGGGGAATGGCGAAAAACCAGCCGAAAAGGTTGAAGAGATCGAACCTAAACCGGAAGCTCGCCAGTCCCGTGGCGGCAATCGGGGGCGTCGGGGCAAATACCGCGGCGGACAAAATCGGCAGCGCGGTAAATCCAGCGCCAGAGGCGCGGATAACACCAGGCGCGGCCAGGGCCAGGACAGCGAACAGCGCGGCCAGGACAAGAGCGAGTCCCAGGAAGGCAAGCCTCGCGGCGGTCAGTCCCGCTCCGGCCGCTCGCGTGGCGGCAATCGGTCCGGTCGTGGAAGTCGCGGCGGTCGTCAGGCGGAAAGCAAGTCGCAGCAGGAGCAGAGCAAGAGCGCCGAAAGCGCTGCTCAGGATCAATCCAGCCAGTCGCGCGACGGCGGCAAGCCAGGTAGCCGGCGACAGGATACGAAAAAGCAGAAGGCCCGTCAGAAGCCCGATACCGAGGCGGCGTCGAATCAGTCGCCGGTAAGTGCTGACAAGCAAGGCGGCAGTAGCAATGCAAAACCTGAATCGGACCGATCGCAGGCAGGAAACAACGATCAATCGGCGGTAAAGCCTGAAAAGAAACCCCGTGCCAAAACTGTGTCCGAGGCGTCCGATGCGGACAGTAAACCGGCCGCGAAATCCAGGGCACCTCGCGCAAAACCGAAAGCCGATGGCGATTCGGATGCTGCCGTGGTTACGGCTGAAGTCGCACCCAGGCCGAAGAAGGCGGAACCGGGGCCCAAGGTTGAAGCGGTCAAGGCCGAAGCGATTGCCGCACCGTCACCCGTCAACCAGGATTAAAGCCAGGCATGCCAGTCCAGCGCGTTCCGCCTGGACTGGCAGCATGGTTTACTTTTTCAGTTCCTCGAGAATCTCATCGGTGATGTTTACCGCGTCGCTGGCATAGGCAATGCTGGAATCGGTAAAAATGAAATCGTAGCCCTGCTCTTTTCCATAAGCCTGAATCACGGACTTGATCGAAACCTGAACCTGTTGCAGCAACTCTCGCTGCTTGGTCTGCAAATCTTCCTTTAACGACTGCTGTTCAAACTGAAAGCGGCGTTTGTTCTGAATGATGTTGTCCTCGGCCTTTTTCTTTTGCTCGTCGCTCATAACGGCGCTATCACTCTTATAAGTCTTTTCCATTTCCTGGATGCTCTGTGCCAGCTCGCGCAGGCTTTGCTCGCGTTCTCCAAATTGCTGCTGCAACTCGGTATTGGCGGCAATGGCCTGGGGCGATTGCTCCAGTAACACCTTGGAATTGATGAATGCGCTTTTACCGGCGGCATTGAGGTTAAAGCTTAAAACTGCCAGCAGAATAAATGTGGTTAATTTCATGCGTTGATATCTCTATTGGTTAAGTGCGGATTCCTGGTCCTTTAAGCGCTGATTAATCAGCTTTTCGACATTCCTGGCCTCGTCTAACAGTTTCTTGATGCTGTCCCCGGAGTACGGATTACCGAAATCATCGGCTTTAGCGGATTTCTGTTCGTCGGTCTCGGCTTCATCTTGCTCTTGCGGCGCCTTAATCGCCTGGATCACATTGGCATTGGGGTCGAAGCCCTTGACAGTGTACTCGATTCCTTGCGCGGGAGGTTCGCTAGTGAACTGGAGATTACCCTCGGCATCATACCATTGATAGAAAACGTCTTTGCCGCTCAGATTACTGTCGTCGCCTGGAATCGGTTCACTGCCTTTGAACGCCTGCGAGAACTTGGGCATCTTGGGCATCGAAAAATCTGGCAGGGAGATATCTGAAAGACTCATCAGCGTTTTGCCATCAGGACCTTTGAGAATAGTGAAAGGTAACATCATCCCAATAAACAGCACAGCAATCATCAATTTTGCGAACAGTTTCATCTGGTTTTCCGGAGCGGACTGGTTCCAGCAAAGTATAGTCCCTCAGGGCCGAATTTCAGTCATGCCGTGCATAAAGGGCAACAGAGCCTCGGGTATTCTGATACTGCCGTCGGCTTGCTGGTAATTTTCCATGATTGCGATCAGGGTGCGACCAACCGCAAGCCCCGAACCGTTGAGCGTATGCACCAGCTCCGGTTTACCGGTTTCCGGGTTACGCCAGCGGGCTTTCATGCGCCGCGCCTGGAAATCGGTCATGTTACTGCAGGACGATATTTCGCGATAAGTGTCCTGGCCTGGCAGCCATACTTCCAGGTCGTAGGTTTTCGTCGAGGCAAAACCAAGGTCGCCGCCGCAGAGTATAACCTTGCGATATGGCAGCCCCAGCAGTTGCAGGATGGTTTCGGCATGCCCGGTCAATTCCTCGAGTGCGGCCATGGAATCCGCGGGCCTGACTACCTGCACCAGTTCAACCTTTTCGAACTGGTGCTGGCGAATCATGCCGCGCGTATCCTTGCCGTAGGAACCTGCTTCCGATCGAAAACAGGGAGTATGGGCGACATACCTGAGCGGCAGCTTTTCGGCCTCGACTATACTGTCTGCGACAAAATTCGTAACCGGGACCTCGGCGGTCGGGATCAGGTAAAGATTATGGTTTTCCGACTCGATATGAAACAGGTCCTGTTTGAACTTGGGCAATTGACCGGTTCCCGTCAACGTGTTCTCGTTAACCAGGTAAGGCGCGTACGCCTCGGTATATCCATGCTCGAGTATGTGCTGGTTGATCATGAACTGAATCAGGGCCCGCTGCAGCGTCACCAGGCTACCAGTCATGGTGACAAACCTGGCGCCGGCAAGCCTGGCTGCACGTTCGAAATCCATACCGCCGAGCGCCTGGCCCAGATCGATATGATCCCTGGGCTCGAAATCGAAGGCAGGTGGCTCACCCCAGCGCAGCACTTCCTCGTTGTCATCCTCGCTGTCTCCGGCGGGCACCGTCACATCCGGCAGATTCGGTATCCCCAGCAACAGGTCATCGAGCTTATCCTGCAGCGCGCCGAGTTCGGACTCGGCGGTTTTCAACTGGTCACCGAGCCTGGCCACTTCTTCGAGCAGCGGCTCGATATTCTCGCCCCTGCCTTTGGCTTCACCGATCGCTTTGGAGCGGCTATTGCGCTCGCTTTGCAACTTCTGGGTGTCAATCTGCAACGACTTGCGACGTTCTTCCAACTGGCTGAAGCTGGAGACATCCAGGTCATAGTTTTTGATGCGCAGTTTTTTGACGACGCTATCGAGGTCACCGCGGAGAATTTTAGGATCAAGCATTATTAAATCATTTGTCTTGCGGCTACCAGGCCACCCCAGGCGCCGATTATGCAGAACAATACGCTGAACAGGATGTAGGTGATGGCTTTCACCAGGGCCTCGTTACTGGCCAGGTGCAGCGTATCCATGGCAAAGGTTGAAAAAGTCGTGAACGACCCGAGAAAACCAGCCAGTAAGCCGATTCTGATTTCCTCGCTGACGTGAAACCGGTGCACCAGCAACACCGACAGAAATCCCATCACCAGCGATCCGAGCAGGTTAACGGCCAGTGTCCCGTAGGGAAATCCCTGCCCGAGCCATTGGTATGTCGCACCGGATACCCAGTAGCGAGAAACCGCGCCCAGCGATCCGCCCACCGCGATAGCAATGTAGATAGACATTCTGCTTTGATTAAAAATGCGATATTGTACCAGCCGCTGCAAAAGATGCACTCGAATCCGGGTTAATTAACCGCTTTAAAACGCGCTGCAACCAATTGTCGAAAACTGAAACTATCAAGCAAATCGGACGCGACCTGGGATTTCAGCAGGTCGGCATAACCGATGTCAGGCTCGATCCGCACCATCAGCTCTACCAACAATGGATAGCCCGCAATTTCCACGGGGAAATGAGCTACATGGCGCGCAACGTCAGCAAACGGCTGCATCCGCCGGAACTGGTGCCAGACACCTTGTCGGTAATCTGCGTCAGGCTCGACTACCTGGTTGCGGAACAACAAAATCCGCTGGATTTGCTCGAGCGGGACGACCTCGCCTACGTATCGCGATACGCCCTCGGGCGCGACTACCACAAGTTGATGCGTAAACGGCTAAAGACCTTTGCCGAGCGTATCGTCGAGATCTACGGCAAGATGGGGTATCGCGTTTTCACCGATAGCGCGCCGGTGCTGGAAAAAGCGCTCGCGGCCAAGGCCGGAATTGGCTGGCAGGGCAAGCACAGCAACCTGCTGCAGCGCGATCATGGATCCTGGTTTTTCCTGGGGGAGATATTTACCGATATGGAACTCGAGATCGACGCACCATTGGAGAATCACTGTGGGCGTTGTACCAGCTGTATCGACATCTGTCCCACGGCGGCGATCGTCGAACCGTACCTGCTGGACGCCAGGCGCTGCATTTCGTATCTCACGATCGAGCATCGCTCCGAGATCCCGCTGGAATTTCGTGCCGCAATCGGGAATCGGATTTACGGCTGTGACGATTGTCAACTGGTGTGTCCCTGGAATCGATTTGCGAAGTACAGCAACGAGCCTGATTTCCAGCCACGTCACGGGCTCGACAAGATTTCCCTGATGGAATGCTACCGCTGGTCCGAGGCCGAGTTTCTGCACAAAATGGAGGGCTCGGCCATTCGCCGAATCGGACATCAGTGCTGGTTACGAAACGTCGTCATCGCACTTGGAAACGCGGCGCATGACCCTCATATAATAGCGACGCTGAAGCGAGATTACGCCGCTCACAGCGGCTTCATCCGGCATCATATAGACTGGGCAATTCAACAACAGAGCAACGCGAAATGATACATTGGCAGGAATTCAAGGATCGCAATAGCGATGTCGTCGCCAGCGAAAACTATATCTGTTCGGCCGATGAGATAGGGCTCATCCTGGTCAGCGGTAACGATGCCCGCGATTTTTTGCAGAATCAACTCAGCAACGATATCGGCCTTATCGATGAAGAGAGCCTCCAGATCAGCTCCTATTCGACGCCGAAAGGACGAATGCTCGGTATTTTCAGGGTGGTTCAGGTTTCTAACGGCTATATCCTGGTGACCGCCAGGTCTATGGTCATGCCGTTGTTGCAGCAGCTTTTCAAATACATCGTGCAGTCACAGGTCACCCTCGCCGACGCCAGCGATTACTTCGCGCGTTTCGCTATCGTCTCCGACCATACAGATGTCATCGGGCACTCGTTGTTACCGACGGACACCAACACGGTGATACAGACCGACTCCGTCATTGCGATGCGGCTCGAGCCGCTCGCGACACAACAGCGTTTCCTGCTGTTATGCCTGTCGGCCGACGAGGCCATCGACCTGTGGCATCAATTTGCTGCGAATTTAAAGGTTGCTGCATATCAATCATTTCACCTGTCCGAAATAAGGGCCGGTATTCCGGCGATTTACCCGCAGACCTCGGAGGAGTTCGTACTGCAGATGGCCAACCTGGGGGCGCTCGGCGGCGTCAGTTTCAAGAAGGGTTGTTACCCGGGCCAGGAAATTGTCGCGCGTATGCAGTACCTCGGGAAACTGAAACGACGCATGTACCTGGCCGAGCTGGAAACCGAGCAGCTGCCCGAGCCAGGTGACGAACTGGTGGTTCAGGGTAAGGAGGATGCCGACGGTAGCGGCAAGGTAGTCGACGCCGAGTTCGATGAACGGGGCTTGTGCCATTGCCTGTATATCGCCCAGATCGCGAAAGCCGATGCGGGTCATTTAAACCTGCTGAAACAACCCGGTACCACAATACGCAATGTCGACCTGCCCTATTCGCTGGAAATTTAATCGTAATCGGCTGCGAAAACAGAATAGACATCTATACTCGAGTGTAAATTATCAAACCACTCGAGAGACCATGAGTATCACGCCCGAATCTATTATCGACGATCTCGAAAACGACCGCTTACCGCTACCCACTCTACCCGAAGTCGCGATACGCGTGCGCGAAACAGCAGACGACGACAATGCCTCGATAACCGATGTCGCCAAAATCATCGAAACCGATGCGGCGTTGTCGGCGCGTATCGTTCAGGTAGGCAACTCGGCACTTTACCGCGGTATCAATCCGGCCGAGACGGTGCAGGCGGCGGCGATGCGAATGGGCCTGGACACGGTACGCACGCTCGCCACCAGCCTGGTCATGAAACAGTTGTTCCAGGCGACCCACCCGGTGGTCGATCACTACCTGCGCGCGGCCTGGAAACAGAGCACCGACGTCGCCGCGCTTAGCGCCATGATTGCGAAAACCTCGACTACGCTGGAATCCGATAGCGCGCTGCTTGCGGGTTTGACACATTCCATCGGGCTCTCTCCTATCCTGGTGAAGGCTGAAGGCTATCCTGACATACTGGGCAATACACAGCTGCTGGAAAAACTGATGTACGAAATATACCCGGTGGTAGGCAGCCAGATTCTCAGGAACTGGGGCTTCAGCGAAGCGCTGGTCAAGGTACCGGCCGAGCACCTCAACACCGAACGCAATGGCGACAACGGTAAGGCGGATTACGTGGACATCGTGCAGGTAGCGCTACTGCAGACAATCGACGAGCCGGGCCATCCGCTGGCGAGCGTCGATCACAGCCAGGTTTCAGCTTTTGAACGCCTCGGTATGGCCGACAACCTCGAAGAAATCAATATGACCGGCGGCGTTATCGAGGTAGAGGAGATCCGGGAAGCGATTCTCTAGACCGACTCAGATTGCCTCGATCTGCGCCAGCATCGCCTGCGCATCGTTATAGTCCAGGGCGATGTGATGTAATCGTCCCGATTTTTCCACGGCGAGACTCGGGAAGCTATCGATGCCGAGCATGCGACTGTGCTGGATTTCCTGCAGCAACTGCCGCTGTAACGCCGCCGACGACAATTCATCCGCAAACCGCTCGCAATCGAGGCCGAGATCGTCGGCCAGTTCAATCAACGTACTGTTGTCGGAAGGATTACGGGCCTCCAGGTAGTAGGCCCGCTGGATGCGTGCGGTCATCTGCGTATCGAACTCCTCACCCTGGGCGCGAGCCGCGATAACAGCGCGGTTCGCCGGATAAGTGGCACGACGCGGCTGGCATTTTTCCCAGAACTCGAAATTAAACTCGGTTCCCGGAATCGACGTCGCGATACGGTGCCAGGTTTGCTGCAGCATGTTGCGCATCGCTTCCGGCATGGGCTCGTCTGTATCGGGCGCCAGGCCTCCAACCAGGCGTTCGATCTCTAGCCGGCCCTCGAGTGCCGCAAACAGTTGACGGCGTGTCGGTTCGAAACCCCAGCACCAGCTGCACATCGGATCGTGAACGTAATAGAGTCTTGTTTGCATGGATTTTAGACCTCGCGGGAAACTAATCGTTGCATAATGGTTTCGCAGGTCTCGATGCTATCGATGCCGGACACGCTCCTGCCTGCCTGCCAGTAGTCATTTTCACCGGTTTCATCGAGCGACGAGCGTTTCAATTGCCAGATCGATTTCAGCGCGTAAAACATGCGCATCCAGTGTTTGGTGGTGTTGCCGCTGAGCATCCAGCGGGAAAACCGGCCAATGCGGGTGCCGCTGCGTTTGATGTAATCGGTATTGATTACCGCCACCGGAATCCCGGTGATTCGTTCCGACAGCACGATGTCGGTTTCATCGGCGTCGATGACCGCCTGCTTGTAGGCCTCGCTTGCGCGGCACTCGCGGCTGGCGATAAAGCGCGTCCCCAGCTGGCAGGCGGCGTAACCGCAGTCCAGCGCTTCCCATAACCCCGTGGATTCACCAATACCGCCGGCACAGACCAGCGGTGCGCCCAGGCTGTGCAGTTCCTCGTAAAGCTCGCGCATCGTTTTTTCGCCGGCGTGACCCCCCGCTCTGTTATTGACGCAGATCAGGCCGTCGACGCCGTTATCGAGTCCGATTCTGGCCCACTTCAGTTCGGTGACGTCATGGTAGACCAGGCCGCCTGCGGCGTGCACGCGCTCCACGACCCAGTCGGGCTTACCCAGCGAGGTAACGAAAAAGCGCAGCCCTTCTTCGAGCGCGATATCGATCCATTGCGACATGCGCCGCTGATACTTTTCCGACGATTTTTCGATCAGCGCATTCATGCCGATCGGCTTGTCGGTTAGTCGGCGCATCAGACGGATGCCTTCGCGATAGTCGTGGCCGTGGACGTAGGTCAGCGAGATAGGCTGCAGGATCCCGATTCCGCCAGCTTCCGAAACCGCGGCGGTAAGCTCGGGATTACTGCAAGGGTACATCGGCCCGCCGATGACCGGGTAGCGAATACCGACCTGTTCACAAAACCTTCGGGCGGCGTCGGGAAACTCTGGTGTCATGATATCCTGTAACCGATTAACCAGGTAGCTTTGACCTCGGCGACCGTCTCGCCGGACTCATCCCGCAGCTGCGCCGTGACCTCGCAGGGGGTATTTTCCTCGACCAGCTCGGGCAATTGAAAATCGGCGGTCGCGGTAAGTTTTCCGCGCGCTTTTTTTACATAATCGGCCTGGATACCGAGCACGATGCCGCGCATGTTAGCGGAGACGGTCGACAGGACGGCAAGGCCGGTCGCAATTTCACCCAGGTTTATCAGCGCGATCGCGTGTATCGAACGCAGGTGGTTGCGTACCCGGCGTCGGTCGCGCAGCGTCACGCGCGCGTAACCCGGCCTGATTTCCTCTACACGAGCCCCGGTCGTGCCGCTGTAAGGCGCGATCAGGCCGAGTGCCAGGCTAAACAACCAGGCGCCCCCCGGCCAGGTCGCCAGTCGATTCCACCAGGTTAAAACCGGACCCCGGGCCACGCTGGATTTGATCTGTGTCATCGAATTCGAAGGCTTACTTGTGCAGCCCGATATTATGCGTTATTAATGGATTCATGGATATCAACGATAAAGACAAACTGGTAGCGGCGTTTGACCACATGGTGGAGAACGTCAGCGAGGCAGTACACAATGCCGAAGAAGCGGTGGCCCCGACTATTGACGAAATGGTGCATAATGCACAGATACTGGCGCGGGAACTGTTCGCCCTCACCCAGGAAGAAGCCGAGGGCCTGGGAGATACCTTGAAGCGAGACCTGCACAAGGCCAACAAAACGCTGAACCAGCAAGGCAAGGAATTAAAAGACTGGCTAAGCTTCGACCTGGCGTTGGTGGAGGATCGGTTTATCGACCTCGTCGCAAGGGCCGCGGACAAGGCCTGGCTCGAATTCCGCGAATTCGAACACGAGGATCACCAGGCAAGCCTGTATCGCAGTGGTGAAATCTGCAGTGCGGGAACCTTTAGCTGCTGCAACTGCGACAACACTGTCAATTTACCGGGTACGGGCCAGATACCGCGCTGCCCGTCCTGCGATCACGACAACTTTTACCGGGTCGTGAGTTAAAGCCTTATTCCGGACTAACTACCCGCCGCGATCAGGCTGGCATTACCGCCGGCAGCGGTGGTGTCGATGCACAGGTGACGCTCGACGATAAGACGTTCGAGTACGCCGTCTTCGCAGATCAACGGTATCAGCTTTGAATCCCTGCCAGCCAACGCGATTCGATACTCGGTTAGCCGTTGCGGCTGCGCCTGCGACATGACGGCGTCGATACCCTCGATAGATTGCAGACTACCGGCATCGATTTCACCTTCGGCACCCACGGCCGGAAGCCCGTTATCACGCAGCATAGAAGCCAGCTGTTCTCCCTGCTCGGCGACAATGACAACCCGATTTTGCTGGGCAAGCGCCGACAGGGCCTGTGACAGCGCGGCTTCGCGGCCGGGGCCGAGACATAAAACAACGCCACGCGGATGCGCGGAGAGCTGGTTGGTCTCGCCCGTTGGCCCCGGCATTTCTTCGATGGAGATTATCGATTTGTCCCGCCATGTAATTGCCTGCTGCTGCGCGATACGCTGCAGCATATCCAGGTCGTGAGCGGATGATTCGCTGTCCAGGCCTGCGAGCTTTAGCAGCAGCGAATTCAGTGTTTCGATATCGATCGGTCCGGTTTTCACCTGGTCATGGTGCGACATCGGGTAGCGCAAAAACCGAGCCAGGTACCATGGGCCGCCGGCTTTGGGTCCGGTGCCGGACAGGCCTTCCCCGCCAAACGGCTGGGTACCGACCACTGCGCCTATCTGGTTGCGATTGACATAAACGTTACCCACCCTGATACGTTTAACCACCTGCTCGACCCGCGAGTCGACCCGGGTGTGAATACCGAAGGTCAATCCGAAACCACGGGTATTGATCGAATCGACGACCGCGTCGATGTCACTGGCGGCAAACCTGCACACGTGCAGCACCGGGCCGAATATTTCCTCCTCGAGTTGCTCGATGCCGTCGAGCTCGATGACGGTTGGCGCCACGAATAGCCCTGATTTCGGGGTCTTCAGCGATTTAATGACACGACCCTGGTCCGCCATTTTCCGACAGTGCGCCTCTATTTTCTGCTGTGCCGCATTATCGATAACGGGTCCGACGTCGGTGGCCAGGTACCAGGGATTGCCGACGCTTAGTTCATCCATCGCGCCAAACAGCATTTCCAGTATCTTGTCGGCTACTTCTTCCTGCAAGTACAGTATGCGCAGCGCCGAACAGCGCTGACCGGCGCTCTGAAAAGCCGACGCCAGCACGTCACGCACTACCTGCTCAGGCAAGGCCGTGGAATCGACAATCATCGCGTTCAGGCCGCCGGTTTCGGCGATCAGCGGCGCCTGTGCGGGCAGATGTTGTGACATGTTGCGATTAATATGCATCGCGGTCGCGGTAGAGCCGGTGAAACAGATACCGGCAATACGGGCGTCCGCGCTGAGTGCGGCGCCAACAATAGCACCGCTACCCGGAAGCAATTGCAGCGCGGATCGCGGAATCCCGGCGCGATACATTAGTTCGACCGCGAAAGCAGCGATCAAGCTGGTCTGCTCGGCGGGTTTGGCGAGGACGCAGTTGCCTGCGGCCAGCGCCGCGAATATCTGCCCGCTGAATATGGCCAGCGGAAAATTCCATGGCGATATGCAGCCGATGACGCCACGCGCCTCGCCGTCGGGCCCCA
>JAASSH010000216.1 GCA_021767985.1 Gammaproteobacteria bacterium
GGCACTGGTGGCTTCAAGGCTACCCCGGGCTCGGGCTGGGTATTCGCGCATAACGTCGCCACCGGCGAACCGCACGAGCTCAACCGTCCGTTCTCGCTCGATCGTTTCGTTACCGGCTTCCTGATCGACGAGCATGGCGCCGCCGGCGTGGCGCACTAGGAGGAATGGCAAATGTTCCTGATTGAATGTCCCTGGTGCGGTCTGCGCGACGAAACCGAATTCTCCTGCGCCGGCGAAGCGCATATCGCGCGTCCGCTCGAAACCGAAAAGCTCAGCGACGAGGAATGGGCTGACTACCTGTTCATGCGCAGCAATCCGAAAGGTGCGCACCGCGAGCAATGGCTGCACGCGGCCGGCTGCCGCCGTTACTTCAACGCCGAGCGCGATACCGTGAGCTACAAGATATCCGCGACCTACAAGATTGGCGAGACGCCGCCGAGCGAGGGCAAAAAATGAGCCAGCGCTTCAGAACCGCACAGGGCGGTCGCGTCGATCGCGAGCGCGAAATCCAGTTCACCTTCAACGGCAAGTCCTATACCGGCCTCGCCGGCGATACGCTGTGTTCGGCCCTGCTGGCCAATGGCGTCCACATGATCGGTCGCAGCTGGAAGTATCATCGTCCGCGTGGCGTCATGAGCGCCGGCTCGGAAGAGCCGAACGCGATATTCCAGGTTGAAAAGGGCAATCGCACGATTCCGAATGCGCGCGGCACCCAGGTGGAACTGTATGACCAGCTCGACGCCAGCAGCGTCAATTGCTGGCCGAGCCTCGATCTCGACCTGTTGTCGATCAACAGCAAGTTCAGCCGGCTGATGCCGGCCGGGTTTTACTACAAGACTTTCATGTGGCCGAAGTCGATGTGGATGAAGTATGAGCATTTTATCCGCAAGGCGTCGGGGCTGGGCGAATCACCGCGTGAGCTCGACCCGGATCGCTATGAACATACGCACGCGCATTGCGATGTGCTGGTTGTCGGCGGCGGGGTAGCGGGTTTGAGCGCGGCGCTAGCCGCCGGGCGCGCCGGCGCGCGCGTGATTATCGCTGATGAGCAATCCGAGTTCGGCGGCCTCACGCTCGCCAGCAAGGCTCAGATCGATGGTGCGGAGGCGAGCCAGTGGATCGAAAACGCCGTGGCTGAATTGCAGCAGATGCCGGAAGTCACGCTGCTGCCGCGCAGTACCGTGTTCGGTTACCACGATTACAACTTTCTGACGATTAACCAGCGGCTGAGCGATCATTTGCCGTTAGCCGAGCGCCCCGCCAGCCGCGAAAAGCTGTGGCAGGTCAGGGCGCACCAGGTGGTGCTTGCGACCGGCGCAGCGGAACGCCCGCTAATATTCGCCAATAACGATCGTCCCGGGATCATGCTGGCCTCGGCGGCCTCGATTTACGCCAATCGGTACGCGGTCCAGCCCGGCAGCCGTGCGGTGGTTTTTACCAACAACGACAGTGCCTACCAGAGTGCGCTCGATCTGAAAGCGGCCGGGGTCGAGGTCGAGGCCGTGGTCGAGGCGCGCGATAGTTCGGACAGCGAGATAGCCAACACCGTGCGTAGCGCCGGCATCGAAGTGATCAACGGCAGCGTCGTGATCGACACCGCGGGGCGCAAGCGTTTGAGCTCGGTTCAGGTCATGCGCCTGTCGGCCGAGGGCAACTCGGTCAGCGGCGACGCCAGGTCCCTGAGCTGCGATCTGCTGGCAGTTTCCGGAGGCTGGAGCCCGGTGGTGCATCTTAACGCCCAGTCCGGGGCGAAGCCGGTGTGGGACGATGCGGGTGCGATGTTTCGCCCCGGGGAGCCGACGCAGCTGCAGGTTTCGGCCGGTGCGGCAAACGGCACGCTGGATCTGGCGGGATGCCTGCAGGAAGGCGTCACGGCTGGTAACCAGGCCGCTATCGCCTGTGGCTTCGAGGCGTCCTCACAGCCCGCGAAGGCCGAACAGACAGACAGCGAGGCTATCCTGCCATTGTGGCTGCTGCCGTCAGCCTACACGCCGGGCCGCGGCCCAAAGGCCTTTATCGATATGCAAAACGATGTCGGCGCCGCCGACATCGCGCTCGCGGTGCGTGAGGGATTCAAATCGGTCGAACACGTAAAACGCTATACCGCGATGGGCTTCGGCACCGACCAGGGCAAGCTCGGAAACATCAATGGAATGGCTATCCTGGCCGCTACCATGGGTCAGAGTATCGCCGCGACCGGCACCACGACTTATCGACCCAATTACACGCCGGTGAGCTTTGGCGCTTTTGCCGGGCAGAATCTAGGCGACCGGCTGTTCGACCCGGTGCGCAAGACCGCGATGCACGCCTGGCACGAGGAAAACGGCGCCCTGTTCGAAGACGTCGGCCAGTGGAAGCGGCCCTGGTATTACCCGAAAGACGGCGAAGACCTGCAGCAGGCGGTCAATCGCGAATGCCTGGCGGTGCGCGACAGCGTCGGGATTCTCGATGCCTCGACGCTCGGCAAAATCGAGATCAGGGGCAAGGACTCGGCCAGGTTCCTCGAAATGATTTACACCAACAACTGGATGAAGCTCGAGGTTGGCAAGGGCCGTTACGGCTTTATGCTCGGGGAAGACGGCATGGTGATGGACGACGGCGTCACCATCCGCCTGGCGGAGGATCATTTCTTCATGCATACCACCACCGGCGGCGCCGCGGGCGTGCTCGCGTGGATGGAGCGCTGGTTGCAAACCGAGTGGCCCGAGCTGGAGGTTTTCCTGACCTCGGTTACCGATCATTGGGCAACCGCGGCAGTGGTCGGTCCGAAAAGCCGCGATGTCGTCGCAGCGGTTTGTGAAGGAATCGATTTTTCCGCGGACGCGTTCCCTTTCATGGCGTCGAAGACCGGCACTATCGGAGATATCGAATGCCGGGTTAATCGCATCAGTTTCTCCGGCGAGCTGGCTTACGAGGTCAATATCCCGGCAAATCACGGTCGTTTCATGTGGGAGAAATTGATGCAGGCCGGGGCGGCATTCGACATCACCCCGTATGGCACCGAAACCATGCACGTGCTGCGTGCCGAAAAAGGCTATGTCATCGTCGGCCAGGATACCGATGGCTCGGTTACGGTAGACGACCTTGGCCTGGGCTGGGCGCTGTCCAAAACCAAGGACGATTTCATCGGCAAGCGCTCGTTGAGTC
This sequence comes from Gammaproteobacteria bacterium, assembly GCA_021767985.1. Classification (GTDB taxonomy): domain Bacteria; phylum Pseudomonadota; class Gammaproteobacteria. The sequence goes on from JAASSH010000216.1 coordinate 3,148, forward strand.
GTCCGGACACGATACGCAAGGACCGCAAGCAGCTGGTCGGATTGCTGACTCAGGATCCGCAGACGGTCGTCCCCGAAGGGGCGCAACTGGTCGACGATCCGAAGGCGCCAGCGCCGGTGCCAATGATCGGGCATGTCAGTTCAAGCTACTACAGCGCCTGCTGCGGTCATTCGATCGCAATGGCGTTGGTCAAGGGCGGCCATCATCGTATGGGTGACACGGTTTATGCGCCGCTGTCTGACGGCCGGGTCATCGAGGCGACGATCACCGAGCCGGTGTTCTATGACAAAGAGGGGGCCAAGGCCAATGTCTGACCTGTTTCAACAGGAGAGCCCACTGGTTCAGATCGAGTTCTCCGAACCGAAAGGCAGCGCGCCGCGCATCGAGGAAAAGCCGTTTAACGGATACATCAATCTGCGTGGCAGATCCGATCACACCGGCTTTATTGCCGGCGTGTTAAAAGTGCTCGGAGTAGAGGCGCCGACCGAGGCCAATACCGTAATCGACGCGGGGGATAACCGGATCTACTGGCTCGGGCCCGACGAATGGTTGATCGTAACCAAACCGGGGCAACAGACCCGGGTGAAGAATGACCTGCTGGCCGCGCTCGCGGACGTGTTTAGTTCGGTAGTCGACAATTCCAGCGGTCTGACCATGATTCACGTCACCGGTGATAATGCGGCTGCTCTGATCGCGACCGATTGTCCGCTCGACCTGCATCCGCGCGAATTCAAGCCCGGACAGTGTGCCCAAACTCGCCTGGCAAAGGCGGGCATGACGATTGCGCCGCTGGCGGACGGCTCCGGATTCGAACTGGTAATTCGCCGCAGTTTTGCCGACTACCTGCTGCTATGGTTGCAGGATGCGGCCATCGCCTTCGAGTAGACGCGATCGCGATACTCACCCGCAGCAATTACCGTTGCAATAGTGCCTGCTTGAAACCGGCATTATCATCGCCAATGCTGTTTGTCGCTTATGTATTACGGCGAAAAGCTCAATAGTATCAGCCACCTGGTCGGTGCGGTGCTGGCACTCGTCGGCTTCGGGGCGCTGCTGGCTATCGGTATTCAGACCCGGGACCCGTGGGTTGTCGGCAGTTTCAGCGTGTTCGGTTTTACCCTGGTGCTGCTGTACACCATGTCGACGCTGTATCACAGTTTCCATCCGCCCCATTTGAAGCGAATCTTCAAGGTCCTCGATCATGTCGCAATCTACCTGCTGATCGCCGGGACCTATACGCCTTACATGCTGGTTAGCCTGCGCGACGGTAACGGATTCCTGATCATGGGTATTATCTGGACGCTGGCGCTGGCGGGTATCCTGAGCGAGCTGTTGTTATCCGGTCGCGCCGTCAAGGCGGGTCAGCTGGTGATTTACCTCGGCATGGGCTGGGCCTGCTCTTTCGACTTTGCCAGCCTCAGGGAGGCGCTACCGCAGATGGGTTTGTGGTGGTTGAGCGCGGGCGGGATCGCTTATACCGCCGGCGTGGTTTTTTATGTGCTCGACAAGATGAAGCGATTAACCCATGCCCACGGCATCTGGCATTTTTTCGTACTGGCCGGATCCGCCAGCCACTTCGTGTCCGTGATTGGCTACGTTCGCTAACTCAACAATCCGGGCCGGTGCTACGTCCCGGACAGGTCGAAATCCACGCGCTTTATGGTGACCGGCTTTCGGTCCTTGAGCTTACCGGGCTTCAGTGGATTGAATCCGAACAGGTTGGAAACCTGGCGAAATTCGCTGCTGAAAAGCCACTGGGTTGCCATCCCGGAGGCGAGCCCGACCAGCCGTAACCTCGGGAACTCGGTTTGCCAGTGCGTCAGCGGAATCCTGCGCGCCAGGA
>JAASSH010000217.1 GCA_021767985.1 Gammaproteobacteria bacterium
AGATTCCGAGAGCTCGGTCACCGATTCCGTGAAGTTTTGCGCAAAGTACCCGCTCACCAAGCTGGTGGTTACCAAGAACACCGATCACGTCAGGATTGTCAATTCCGAGTCCGTGTGGCAAGAGCTCAAGTCGCACCTGAACTACGACGATACGACTATTAACTTTACCGCGGAAATTATCTACCAGTAGCCAGGTATCCCTGGCCAGGCCAGGCGCTGGAACTTTCGGCCCGCCGGCCCGCCAAACTGCGCCAGTTTGCACTATGCTTAAAGCACTTAAGTAGTTAAACTCGCCGCAGCCAAGGTATCGAACCACTGACATGCAATTCTTCCAGGATCTAATGCCCTCGCTGCGCCTTTCAAAGTGGGCGCCGGAGGTCATTCGCAAACATCTACTCAACGACGAAACCGAAACCATCGCGTCTTTGTGCGCCATGATGATGGCTTCCGATGGCGAATATTCGAGCCTGCTGCTGGCGGAGAGAATACTTAACGCCTACGAAAAACTGGATGAAGAGGGGCGACTCGAGTTCTTCAGCCTGTTGCACACCGACTACGACATCGAAGTCGAGGCCATCAAGAGCGCCATCGGCGATTACGAGCGTAACCCCGATGCCGGCAATCTGTTGCGCGTAACCTCCGCATCCGAACCGGGTCGGCAGGAATTGCTGAGGCGTATCAATCTCACCCCCGGCGGGACCCGGCGCCTGGTCAAGATGCGTGAACACCTGCTCGCGGCGATGCGCGAAAAACCCGAGCTGAAAAAAATCGACACCGATTTTCACCACCTCTTCAACGCCTGGTTCAATCGCGGATTCCTGCTGATGGAGCCTATCGACTGGACCACGCCAGCGCATATCCTGGAAAAAATAATCGCCTACGAGGCAGTACACGAAATCGAGAGCTGGTCCGAGCTGCGTCGCCGGCTGGAACCCGTCGATCGCTATTGCTATGGCTTTTTTCATCCGTCGATGGAGGACGAACCGCTGGTATTCGTCGAAGTCGCGCTTACCGACAAGGTGCCCCGGGGAATCGGTGAGATCCTCAAACGCGAGCCCGAAGTGGAGGCCCCGGAAAATCCCTCTTGCGCGATATTTTACTCGATATCGACCTGTCATCGCGGGCTCGCCGGAGTCTCTTTCGGCAACTTCCTGATCAAACAGGTCGCAACCAGCCTGAAATTGCGTTTTCCGCAACTGAAAACCTTTGCCACGATTTCGCCCGCTCCCGGCTTCCGCCGCTGGATCGAGGCCCAGGCGCAGACCGAGGAAAGCATTGCGGCGCTACTCGACGATTTTGACGCCGACGCCGACGATAACCTGCGCAATGAGCTCGAAAAGCTGGCCGCAAATTACTTTCTCGAACAAAAAAACGATCGCGGCCGGCCGCTCGATCCGGTGGCCAGGTTTCACCTCAAAAACGGTGCTATCCTGGAACGCATCAACATTCTGGGCAATCCATCGGAAAACGGCATGGAGCGCTCGCTAGGCACCATGGTGAACTACGTCTACGACCTCTCCCGGGTTGAGGAAAACCACGAGGAGTACATGAAAAACAAACGCATCATCGCCAGCTCGCAGGTGAAGAAAGCCCTGTTACGCTAGTCGCAGTACGGCCTCGACCGGTTTGTGATCCGAGCCGTTTGCCGCGTGGTCGATTGCCACCCGCTGAACAGCCGCGCTCAGATCGGGCGTCACCATGATATGGTCGATCTTGCCATAGTCTTCGATACCGTCGGCAGATTCCCGGTACCCGGTCGAAGTCATCCGGTTGGCTGGATCAACCAGTGCCCAGCAATCTTCCAGTCCCGTGGATTCGATCATAAATCGGTATTCCTCGCTATCGGGACGCGCATTGAAATCGCCGCAGAAAATCGCACTCGCCGGTAACGGTGGCGCCGGTCGTCGATTACTCCAGTCGTCGCCGCCGATATTAGATTCCCCCGACCAGGCACCGCCCTCGCCTGGCGAGCGTGCAAATACATCCGCGAAATACTCGACCTGCATGAGGCGCTCGGCCGCCTCCAGATAACCGCCGTGATAGTTATAAATTCGTAACGCGGCCGAGCCGGTATCGATTACCGCCTCGATACAAGTCATGTGCATGTTGAATTTTTCGGCATAATCCTGTTTCGGCAGGTTCAGGGTCCGCATACTCAGTATCGGCCAGCGCGACAGAATCATGTTGCCGTGACGACGGCGCCGGTTGGTGATCGCGCCATGCGCGGCGGGCGCGCTCGCATCGACATCGAAACTCGAACCGTAAACCGCGTAATAGCTCGGCAGCAGACCCGATATTTCGGCGGCCTGGTCGAGGTCGCCACTGCGCTGCCAGTGCTGATCGACCTCCTGCAGGCAAATGATGTCGGCGCCGCGTATCGCGTTACAGCTGCGCACCAGATCGATAACGCCATCCTGGCCGCGGCCATACTGAATGTTGTAACTGATGACTTTCATACACCCTCGCTGCTGTTCGACTCCGGCTGTTGGTCCATTGCCGGGAATTCTAGCCGACAACGACTATCGAAATCTGCATTAAACGGCAATCTGGTTGTGATATATTTCGGTCGATCAACCCTGGAGGGCAGAACAATGGCAGATTTAACCGTCATCAAGTACGATCGCAAAGGCCATCCTGACTACGGTATGCACGACTGGGGCGCCTACCCGCCAGAAGCACTGCAGTCCGGCGAACCGGTGCAAACCGGCCACACCTATCTCGACACCGCCAGCAGCATTTTCTATTCCGGCGTCTGGGACTGCACGCCGCACGAACTTGTACCTGGACCCTACGATGTCGATGAATTCATGATAGTGCTCGAGGGTTCGATCATCATCGAGCACGAATCGGGAAAATCCGATCGCTTTAGTGCCGGTGAAAGTTTCATTATCCCCAAGGGCACGCCCTGTACCTGGAAACAGGACGAGTATGCGCTCAAGTTCTTTGCAATCCACGACGACCCGGAGATTCCACTGCAGGCCGACCCCAGTTTGCAGGCGATTCGAGTCGATCACGACGCCGACCTGCCGGCCGTTATCGGGCAGGACCCCGGCCTGTACGAAAGCGAGGTACCCGAAATGGGCTGGTTGACGCTTTACAAGGATCCAAGCGGAAGGTTTCAGGCCGGTGTCTGGGACTGCAGCCCGATGAAACGCGTCGCGACCACCATCGAACGCTCGGAGCTGATGCATATTCTCGAGGGCAGCGGTTCGATTACCAACGCCGACGGCGTGGTGTTCAACTTCAAGGCCGGCGATACTTTCATGGTGCCGATCGGCATGGGTTATCAGTGGCAGAATGACGAATATGTGAAGAAAATCTTCTGCAGCTATACGCCATAGACCGCGGTCGCCCTGTTTGAATCAGGGCACTTTATGAAATGCTCATCTGATAGGTGACCCAGTGGGTTTTCTCGGACAGCTTGTCGTAGACCGCGCGGCCGCGATAATTGTCCTCGGCGGTAATCCAGCGGATAAACGGCCAGCCCTGCGCTTTGCCCAGGTCGTTCAGGGCCTGGTATAACGCTTCCACCACGCCCTGTCCGCGCGCATCGGGGCTGACGAACAAATCATCCAGAAAACCGACCAGCGCACCGCGCAGCGGTGACGGCATTTGCCGGCAGTGCATCAGCCCGAGCGCCCGGCCGTTTTCGTCCTTCGCGATCAATCCGAAAAAAGGGTTGGCGGCATCGTGAATCCAGCCCCAGACGGTATCGAGAATTTCTTCGTTCATCGGCACCCGGTAAAACTCGGCGTAACCGTGGTACAGCAGCTCCCACTGATCACGATCATCGGCGGATATCGGACCTACGCTTATCGTCATGACATTAGCCCTGATTCTATTGTAAAAAACGAGACAGCACGTTTGCCGTTACCCGCTCGACCTGCGGGTCGCGGCGCAACAAACCGGCAACCCACTCGACGCTGCCGGCATGGAATACTTCCCCTCTGCCCCTGGTGAAATTCACGATCATACCAGAGCCGCGGCTCGCCAGGTCCATGGTTTCGGCGTTGATTTCGCCGTGCAGCAACTGCGCTCGGAAGGCGCAATCCTCGGAACCGAGGAACAGGTGTTGCGTTTCGACCCCTCGAGCGACCTCGTTGTTGGAAGCGAGCCCGAGGGCCAGTATTTCTAAATCTTCCGGCACCTGTTCCGCGCCGGAAGGGTATGGCAAACCCTGGCGGACGACGTAATCCAGGCCATCGACTTCGTATGCGAAGATGCGGCTTTTTGCCCCAAGCACGTCGCCGTAACCCAGGCCGGTACCGTCGAAGGCCCAGTGCCCTGGACGGTATATCGGGAACCCGCCGCTACCGAAGGCGACGCATCCACCCCAGCCGGCGTAAACCCCGCGGATTGCGTTCAAACCGAAGGTGAGCGCACCCGGTCGACCGATCTCCGACGCTTCCCAGCTGGTGGTAATCCGCTTGCTGTCGCGTTGCGGATCCTCATCCCGCGCCCGGTACTTGTAACAAACCTGGCGGCGGCCGTCGTCCTCGAGCCGTGTCTGCCACATGAAGTTGCCGGCAAAGCGCGCGACCCGGCCACCATTTTCGACATGGCTGTCCACGCTATCGCGCATTTCCCAGGACCAGTACTCGTCGTGCCCAATGAACACCAGGCAAGGATAGTCCTCGATAACCTCGGGACGCAGTTGCAGATCGTATTGCGACACGATATCGACGTCGAAACCGGCCTGTAACGCCCAGCGCAGGAAATGCCGCTCGTACGAAGCCCAGCCCGCTGACGCATATTTTTTCGAATGGCCGGTAGCGAAAGCCCAGTCCATGTGCGGGTAGGAAACCGGTTCGCCGAACTCGGGCGGCGCGGCCAGCGCGGCGCGCGGCGCCTCCGGCGGCAGCACCACGAATCCGCGCGCCAGCGGCCGTTCCAGCGACAGCACCGGCGAGTAAAGATTGGCTTGCGGCCCGCTGATGCCCTCGTAATGGTTGGAACCCCCCCAGTTGTTGTAAGCGCA
>JAASSH010000218.1 GCA_021767985.1 Gammaproteobacteria bacterium
CCACGTGACCCTGGTATTTTTCGATGGTATCGCTGAATCGCTGAAAGGTATTCTGGATACGTTTGTGAGCTAATTCCTTATCTTGCTGAACCAACTCGGTCGAGCCTGCGACATCTGCATGCAGGATCACAGCTAGTTTGCCTGATAAACGATTCTCCGCCATCGATAACTCGAATGGAATCAGCGTATACGAATACTCGAATATGCCAGAATTTGGCTTAAGTTAATTGACCTGAGACATAAAGGGCACTTTCGTGCCGAAAACAAAAGTTAAGGAGGCATGTCCTGAGCGTCCGAAAGTGGCCGAACTCAGAAGGTCAAGTAGCACTATTCAGCGTCTGTTATCGGAGACAAAAGCTCAGAGCTAACTGTGATTCCCGAACTACTAATGCTGATCCCTGACCTGCACCCCATAAAATTAATCCATTTTATCGTAAGTAACATCAGGGGGATAAAAAGGAAAGGGACCGTTTCAGTACATGCAAATAGTATCTGTTGTCATTTTTGAGTCATTTACGCATCGATACAATCCTCTTATATCGCCATACCCAACATAAAATCAATTAATCATATAAATTTGCCATGCGTGTAACATAGTGACTGAATTTTTATAAAAATAAACATTGGGGGAGATATGAAAATTTTAACTACCATTCTCGCACTCGGGATCTTGTTGCCGACTACACTCGTGGCAAGTAAGCCCCGCGAACATATAGATGAGATCTCGGTTGAATTTGTGGCAGCATTCAATGCCGGAGATGGCGCAGCTTTGGCTAGCCTCTACAGCAGAGATGCCACTCTTTTCCCACCTGGAGCAGAGCGTGTCGATGGTCGTTCTGCGATTCAGACATTCTGGCAAGGAGCAATGGATGCTGGAATGAAGTTGGATGAGCTTCGCGCTACTGAGGTTATTTCTAGAGGTGATATAGCTGGAGAAATGGGTGGCTTTATCTTAAGCGTTCCCGGAGATAGCGGTGTGACGAAAGTGATTGGAGAGTATATTGTCATATGGAAGCGTGACGGTCATACCTGGCAGCTACATCGCGATATTTGGAACACGAAATAATTGGTGTAACGCTAAGGTTGTTTAGATTCCAGGAGTCCGCTATTGGCCGATTTCTGCAGCATGGTATCGACTGATAAGCGTCCGTTATCAGGAGAGGCCGGCTATATAATCTTTAGATAACTTGCGAACATCGCACGGTCGACGTGGATGACCCAGTATGTTAAACATTTGTTAATAATCGAACGCTGAAATAATAAAACACAAAGTAGGAGGCAGTATGAGCGATTATTACGATCTTGGAAGTTATAACCGCACCATATCGACCTCGTCTCCCGAGGCGCAGCTCTGGTTCGACCGGGGTTTGACATGGACCTATGGGTATCATCACGAAGAAGCTATCGAATGTTTCAAAAAAGCGCTCGAACACGACCCGGACTGTGTCATGGCGCACTGGGGCATCGCTTATGCCAGCGGCCCGAATTACAACAAAAAATGGATCGATTTCGAGGATGACGAGAAGCAAGCCTGTCTCGATGCAGCTAACGGCCTGGTGGAATCGGCGAAAGGCCACCTCGACCAGGCCGACGAAATCGAGCGTGGCCTGATCGAGGCGCTCACCGAACGCTATCCCGACAACGCTGCAATCGAGGATTTCGGTCCATGGAACGATGCCTTTGCCAACGCGATGCGCAAGGTTTACAAGGCTCATCCGGAAGACCTGGATGTCTGTACGTTATTTGCGGAATCGATTATGAACCGAACCCCGTGGGAACTCTGGGACCTGCCGACTGGCAAGCCTGCCGAGGGTGCCGATACCGAAGAAGCAATCGAGGTGCTCGAAACGGCATTTGAAAAGTTAACGGATAAGGGATCGAAAAGGCACCCCGGATTGTTGCACATGTATCTGCACCTGATGGAAATGTCACCACATCCTGAAAAAGCGCTCAGCGCTGGCGATGCGTTGATCGACCTGGTTCCAGATGCTGGACACCTGCAGCACATGCCTACGCATGTTGATGTGTTATGCGGGGATTACCAAAATGTCGTGATGCGTAATCATCGAGCGATCCAGGCCGACAAAAAATATTTAGAGCGGTCGGGGCCGTTTAATTTCTACACCTTGTATCGCTGCCATAACTATCACTTCAAAATTTACGGGGCGATGTTTCTTGGTCAAAGGCAAGTCGCACTAGATACCGCCGACGAACTCGCCGCATCGCTGCCACCAGAGGTGGTCGAACCATTGGCCGATTGGGTCGAAGGCTTTTATCCGATGAAGCAACATGTGTTGATTCGATTCGGTGAATGGGAGCAGATTAAGCAACAGGCGCTACCGGAAGATCCGCAGTTATACGCATTTACACTAGCGCTGATTCATTACGCGAAAACTGTGGCGCACGCCGCAACTGGTGATATTCCAGCGGCTGAAGCTGCGCGTGAAGATTATTTGGCCGCCAAGGCTGCCATGCCCGAAACCAGGACCATTTTCAACAATCTCTGTATCGACATATTGGCGGTGGCCGAGGCGATGCTGGAGGGTGAGTTGAGCTACCGCAAGGGAGATTTTGACAAGGCATTTGCGCATCTTCGGCATTCAGTTGAACTCGACGACAACCTGCCCTATGACGAACCGTGGGGTTGGATGCAACCAACCCGCCATGCGCTGGGTGCTTTGCTGCTCGAACAGAACCGCATTGAAGATGCCGAGGCCGTATATCGAGCCGATCTTGGTTTCGACAATACGCTGTCGCGTGCCTGTCAGCACCCGGGTAACGTCTGGAGTTTACATGGTCTGCACGAGTGCCTTACGCGACTAGGACGCGACGACGAGGCAATACTGATCAAACCTGCACTCGACAAAGCGCTCGCGCGATCTGATGTCGAAATTCGTTACTCCTGCTATTGCCGAGGTATGTAGCACGAGTGTCCGCCAAACCGTTTCTCCGGCCCTGGTGTGAAAAGTTCGAGTGCCCGCTTCCGGGTAGTTCGATTTCATCCTGAGAAACGTTTCTATCTGAACTTGATCTTCTTCCTGTAAGCAGGCGAACGGCCGTGGAACGGCCTGGGCCGGACCACGGCATTCCAGGCCTATTTCGCTATTCGGTCGGCGATGGCGACGATGCGGTACATGTCGCGCAATACCGGCTTTTCGATCAGCTTGCCGTCGATCACCACGAGACCGGTATCGGCCTCTTCGAAAGTTTTGATAATGCGCCGGGCGCGGGCAATCTCGTCCGCGTCGGGCGTGAAGACTTCGTTGAGCGCTGCAATTTGTTTCGGGTGGATCGAACCCTTGCCGGAAAACCCGAGTGCCCGGGCCTGCCTGGCAGCAACCACCATCCCCTCGTGATCTTCGAGGTCGAGATAAGGCACGTCGATCACGTCGAGCCCGGCCGACGCGGCGGCATGCACCACGCGCGAGCGCGCGTAGAGCAGCGGCTCCCAGGCGTTTTCGCAGCGCAGTTCGGCGGCCATGTCGACGCCGCCGAAAAACAGGGCGTCGATGCGCGAACTGCAGTGTGCAATCTCGTAGGCCGCTTCGAGTCCCGCATTGGTTTCGATAATAATATGCAGGCGCGTGTCGTGCCCCCGCTCGGTCAGCAGGTTGTCGAGCATGACGACTTCGTCGGGCGTTCTTACCTTGGGCATCATCAGCGCGGGCGGCGGCGTATCGGTGGCCAGAATTGCCTGCACATCCTCGACACCGAATTGCTCACGCATGCAGTTGATGCGCAGGATGCGTTCGACGCCGTCGTCCTCCTGCGGTTTTTCGAACAATGCCAGCGCATGTTTGCGGGCCTCGGCCTTGTCCTTTGGCGCGATACCGTCTTCGAGTTCGACGCAGACAATGTCGGTGCCCGAAGCCAGCGCCTTTGGAAACATTTCCGGTTTCAGCCCCGGCGTGAAGATAAAACTACGGCGAGGCCGTATTATTGAATTGCTCATAATAATTCTTTGACTATCGGCTCAAAAAACGGATTCCAGCTTCTCGGTTTGCTCACCGGCTGGCACGGGAATTTCGGGGATCGATCTGTCGAGGCCTCTGACAATCTTTTTCTCCCGGTCGAAAAACGGAAGTTCGACGACCTCGCAGGGATAAACTTTATCATCCGGTAGCCTGACCTCGAGGCTGCGGCCGTTCCATTCTCCGGTTTCGTCAAACACCACGTAACCGATACCGCAGCCGAGCGTTGGCGAATCGACGCCCGCCGTCATTTGTCCTACCGCTCTGCCCTCGTCCATTACCGCGCTGCCGCGACCCGGGATCGCATCCGCACATTTTATGCCGTAGAGGCGCGCGCGCCGATCCGCATCCACCAGCGCGTCGCGTCCGATAAAATCCGTTTTGTCCATATCGATAAACGGCTCGAGGCCGGCGGCAAAAGGTGTCATCGACATGTCCATATCGGTCATGTTACCGAGAATGCCGGCCTCGATGCGCCGGATCGTCAACGACCGCGTGCTGGAAAATTCCATGCCGTAAGGCTCACCCGAGGCTACCAGGTGATCCCACAACGCGAGATGGTCGGTTGCCTCACCCTGGCAGTAAATCTCGAACCCGAGCTCGTTGGTGAACCCGGTGCGGGAGACGTAAAGCTCCTGCCCGCCGAGGTCGAAAAAGCCGGCATGGAAATACTTCATGCTTTCATCGATGACGCCGGCCGACGCGGCTTTCATGATATCGAACGAAGCCGGCCCCTGGATCTGGATTACTCGCGAATGCGGATCGGATATCTCGACATCGAACCCCCCGCTATGCGCAACAAACCAGGTTTCCATCGCGCCGTCCGCCTGCACGTACCAGTAGCGATCGTCCGCCAGCCTGAACAGAACGCCGTCCATGAAGACGCCGCCCTGCGGGGTACAGGCAATGCAGTAACGGCCACGCCCCTGTTGTAGTGTAGAGATAGTTCGCGCAAATATCTTCTCGAGGAAAGGCACCACGTCCGGCCCGGAAATCTCCACC
>JAASSH010000219.1 GCA_021767985.1 Gammaproteobacteria bacterium
GGTCGAACTCGTGCGCGACACCTGCGGCCGTCACGACAGTTTCGGCACCGCCTGTACGGCCAAGTATTACGAAGACCTCGGGTACCCGGGGCACATCAACTGTTCCGATAATTTCAACCGCGGGCTGGCGCCGTTCGGCGTGCAACCGCGTAAGGGCTGGATGGCGATCAACCTGTTCTTCAACACCAATATCGACGATACCAACCAGATGTATTTTGACGAACCCTGGTCGCGACCCGGCGATTACGTACTGATGCGCGCGCTCAAGGACATGATCTGCGTTTCCTCCGCCTGCCCCTGCGACGTCGATCCCGCCAACGGCTGGAACCCGACCGACATCCATATGCGGATCTACTCCGGCAAGCATACTTTTTCCAAAGCGATGGCATATAGAATGACTACTGACGCTGAAAAACAATTGACCAAAGAAACCGGTTTCCACGCGCGCACGCTGCAGCACACGCGCAACTTCACCGAGTACGCAGGTTACTGGCTGGCCAACAGCTACACCAAGCACGGCGCCATCGGCGAGTACTGGGCCTGCCGCGAGGCCGCGGTCGTTATCGACCTGTCGCCATTGCGCAAGTACGAGGTCACCGGCCCGGACGCCGAGTTGCTGATGCAAACCTGCGTGACCCGCAACATCCGACGACTCGCGGTCGGCCAGATAGTTTACACCGCGATGTGTTACGAAAACGGCGGCATGATCGACGATGGCACCGTGTTCCGTCTCGGCCAGGACAATTTTCGCTGGATCGGCGGCTCCGACGAAAGCGGTCTGTGGCTGCGCGAGCAGGCGCAAAAACTCGGGCTCGAAGCCTGGGTGCGCAATTCGACCGACCAGTTGCACAACCTGCAGGTGCAGGGACCGCACAGCCGTGAAATCCTCAAAGACATCATCTGGACCCGGCCCGACCAGGCCACGGTCGAAGAGCTCGAATGGTTTCGCTTTTCGATCGCGCGTATCGGCGACGAGCACGGCATTCCGCTGATCGTGTCGCGCACCGGCTATACCGGCGAACTCGGCTACGAAGTGTTTTGTCACCCGAAAGACGCCCCGGCGGTCTGGGACGCGATCTGGGAGGCAGGACAGCAATACGACCTGACCCCACTGGGGCTCGAGGCGCTCGACATGCTACGCGTCGAGGCCGGACTGATCTTCGCCGGCTACGAGTTTTCGGATCAGACCGACCCGTTCGAGGCCGGCATCGGCTTCACCGTGCCGCTGAAGACCAAGGAGGACGATTTCATCGGCAAGCAGTCGCTGATCGAGCGCAAGGAACACCCACAGCGCGCGCTTGTCGGGCTCGAGCTGAGCGGCGACGAGATGGCCGCTAACGGCGACTGCGTCAACATCGGGCGCAACCAGGTCGGCGAAATCACCAGCGCGGTGCGCTCGCCGATCCTGCGCAAGAACCTGGCGTTGTGCCGTATCCAGGTCGAGCACAGCGAACCCGGCACCGAAGTCGAGGTCGGCAAGCTCGACGGCAAGCAGAAACGCCTGCCGGCGAAAGTCGTGCCCTTCCCTTTCTACGACCCCACCAAATCGAGAGTGCGCGACGTTCCGCCCCCGGAATAAATGACAAGAGCCCTGCTCCCCGGGGAGTCATCCCCGCCAGGAGTCATCCCCGCGAAAGCGGGGATCTCCCAATGTACTGTGAAGGTTATCTTCAGGAATTCTCAGGATCCGCTCGGGCTTGCGCGGGGGATGACGACCAGGCTAGCGGATAACGGCGCAGTTGACGTCGGTCAGGTCCATCAGCTTGCGCGACACGCTGCCCATCGAGGCAGCCTTGATCTTCGACAGGCCACGCGTGCCGACAACGATCAGGTCGACTTTACGACGCTTGGCAAAACCCGCGACGCTGGTCGCCGGGTCGCCGCTGCCGATAGCGGTTTGCACCCGTTTTGCGCCGGCTTTCCTGGCCTTTTTCCTGGCTTCATCCAGGATCCGGTCCGCGGCCTGGCGCATCAGGTCGTCACGCGCGTTATTAAAGGACTCGAACTCGGGCGCATTCTTGAGTTCGTCGGGCAACTGCATGTCTCGAATGACGTTCAAGATCAGCAATTCCGCTTCGTGTATCACTGCCAACTGCGCCGCAAAACTGACCGCGCGGCCCGACGCCGCTGACGCGTCGGTAGCAACCAGAATCTTGTTGATCATAGGCGGAAAGCACCTATCAAACCGTGGAAAGTGCGTATTAAGCCTACAAGTTATTTATTCTGCAAGCACTTGTAACACCTTTGTAACAAGGGCAGCGGATGACCGGCGAAAAAAACAATATCGGCCGGGTTCTCGCTATCGACTCGTGGGCTGCAACTGGGTTTCTAACGGCAGACCGGTGGTATATTTTATCTGCGTCACGGCAACGCTCGAATTGACATCCCTGACAAGCGGAATCTGTATCAGCTTGCGGCGCAGAAAACTGTCATAGTGCTGGATATCCCGGGTAATAATCTTCAGGAAATAGTCTGCGGAACCGGTCACCGTGTAGCATTCCACGACCTCGGGGTACTCGCGCACCCGTTCCTCGAATTCATGCAACGCGGCCTCGTCGTTTTTCTCGAGGCTGACCCGCGAGAAGACAACCAGCCCCATTCCCAGTTTTTCAGCGTTGAGCAGCGCCACCTTGCGCTCGATGACGCCCTCCCGTTCGAGCCGGTTGATACGCCGCCAGCAGGGAGAAGCGGACAGGTTTACCTGCTCGGCGATCTCGGCGGCCGTGAGCGAGGCATCCTGCTGTAACAGATCCAGTATTTTGACATCGATTGGCGATAGATCCATGAATTCTAAAATAATTTTTTAGAATTACTGATAATAATGCAATATTTTTCTAAATAACACTGCATCTGCGATAAATGAGAAATTTATTTTCCGTTCGACCAGTCTAAAATTATTCGATTACCTCGCGCTGGTTTGGTGGTGTTATGAAAGTCTCTCTCGACGATAAATATACGCTGGACAAGGGCCGCGCCTTCATGACCGGCATCGAAGCCCTGGTCCGATTACCCATTCTGCAACATCAACGCGATCTCGATCGCGGACTCAACACGGCCTGCTTCATCTCGGGTTATCGCGGTTCGCCAATCGGCGGGCTCGACCAGGCCTTGTGGAAAGCCAAAAGCTTTACCGAGGCGCACAACATTCATTTTCTGCCCGGCGTTAACGAAGATCTGGCAATGACCGCGGTCTGGGGCAGCCAGCAGGTGGGGCTGTTTCCGGGCGCCAAATACGACGGCGTGTTCGGCCTGTGGTACGGCAAGGGGCCTGGCCTCGACCGCAGCATGGACGTGCTCAAGCACGCCAACGCCTTCGGCACCGCGCCTTACGGCGGCGTGCTGGCGGTGGTCGGCGACGACCATGCCTGCAAGTCGTCGACTCTGCCCCACCAGAGCGATCACATGTTCGTCGGCGCAACCAGCCCGGTGCTCAATCCTTCCGGCGTACAGGAAGTGCTCGACCTCGGCATCTTCGGCTGGGAACTTTCGCGTTACAGCGGTTGCTGGGTCGGGATGAAGGCGATAACCGAAAATATGGATGCCGCGATCTCGGCCGAGATCGATCCCGGGCGCGTCCAGGTCGTGATTCCGGACGATTACGAATTGCCTGAAGACGGTGTGCATACTCGCTGGCCCGACTCGCCGATGGCGCAGGAAGAACGCCTGCAGCGCCACAAGATATATGCCGCCCGCGCGTTTGCGCGCGCTAACCACCTGAACAGCATCGAACTCGACAGCGATAACGCGCGCCTCGGGATCGTCACCACCGGCAAGTCTTATCTCGATACCCTGCAGGCGCTGAGCGACCTCGGCATAGATCAGCAGCTGGCGGCCAAGATCGGTATCCGCCTGTACAAGGTCGGCATGAGCTGGCCGCTCGAGCCGGTCATGACGCACAAGTTTGCCGAGGGACTCGAGGAAATCCTGGTAGTCGAGGAAAAGCGCAGCGTCATCGAGGACCAGCTGACCGGCCAACTCTACAACTGGCCGGTCGATCGCCGACCCCGTGTAGTCGGCGAATACGACGAAGATCGCAACCTGCTGGTGACCAACCTCGGTGAACTCACCCCGGGCATGATCGCACGCGTTATCGCGGCGCGTATTGCGCGATTTTTCGATAGCGAATCGATCCAGCAGCGGCTGAAGTTTCTCGAAGCCAAGGAAGCCGCGCTCGCCAAACCTCGTAACCGTGCGGAGCGCAAACCCTGGTTCTGCTCGGGATGCCCGCACAACACATCGACCGTGCTGCCCGAGGGCAGCCGGGCCTACGGCGGTATCGGCTGCCACTACATGGCGACCTGGATGGACCGGGGTACCGTCACCTTTACCCAGATGGGTGGCGAAGGCGCGACCTGGCTCGGCCAGGCGCCGTTCACCGATACCAAACACGTGTTTCAAAACCTGGGCGACGGCACCTACTTCCACTCGGGCCTGCTGGCGATACGCGCGGCGGTCGCGGCCGGGGTCAATATCACCTACAAGATTCTCTACAACGACGCGGTCGCCATGACCGGTGGGCAACCCTTCGACGGCAGCTTATCGGTGTCCCAGATCGTCGAGCAGTTGCGCGCCGAGGGACTCCAACGTATCGCCGTCGTATCCGACGAACCGGAAATCTACCGCGGCATCACCGGCGCCGGGGTTAGCGTTTCACACCGCAGGCAACTCGAGACAATCCAGTGCGAACTGCGCGATATACCGGGATGCACCGCGCTGATTTACGCGCAAACCTGCGCCGCGGAAAAACGGCGCAGGCGGAAAAAAGGCATCCTGGTCGATCCACCCAAACGTGCATTCATCAATGCCGCGGTATGCGAAGGATGTGGCGACTGCGGGGTGCAGTCCAACTGCCTGTCGATCATCCCGAAACAGACGAAACTGGGGCGTAAGCGCGCGATCGACCAGAGCGCCTGTAACAAGGATTTCTCGTGCCTGCGCGGGTTTTGCCCAAGTTTCGTTACCGTGCAC
>JAASSH010000015.1 GCA_021767985.1 Gammaproteobacteria bacterium
CACCAACGAACTGCTGATCGACGCCTCCCTGCTCGGCTGGAAAGAGTTCGAGATGGAGGTGGTCCGCGACAGTAAGGACAACTGCATCATCATCTGTTCGATCGAGAACCTCGACCCGATGGGCGTGCATACCGGTGATTCCATCACGGTGGCGCCGGCGCAGACCCTGACCGACAAGGAATACCAGATCATGCGTAACGCCTCGCTCGCTGTGTTGCGCAAGATCGGCGTCGAGACCGGGGGATCGAACGTGCAGTTCGCGATCAACCCGGAAGACGGCGAAATGATCATCATCGAGATGAATCCCCGGGTATCGCGTTCCTCGGCGCTGGCTTCCAAGGCCACCGGCTTTCCGATCGCCAAGGTCGCCGCCAAGCTGGCGGTCGGATACACCCTGGACGAATTGCAAAATGACATAACCGGCGGCGCGACCCCCGCATCCTTCGAGCCCAGCATCGATTACGTGGTCACCAAGATTCCCCGGTTTACTTTCGAAAAGTTCCCACAGGCAGACAATCGCCTGTCGACCCAGATGAAATCGGTCGGCGAAGTCATGGCGATCGGGCGCAACTTCCAGGAGTCTTTTCACAAGGCGCTGCGCGGTCTCGAGATCGGCGTCCACGGTCTCGACCCGGTTGTTGATCAGGCGACCGATCCCCAGGAACTCGAGGACTTGTATCGCACCGAGTTGCGTCTGCCCGGCGCAAAACGGATCTGGTACGTCGCCGACGCATTTCGCTCGGGTTACAGCCTCGAGCAGATATTCGAACAAACCGCGATCGATCCCTGGTTCCTGGTGCAGATAGAAGAGCTGGTAAAAATCGAGCAGGGCCTGGTCGGCCGGGGCCTCGAAGCGCTGGATGCCGCGCAAATTCGAGCGCTGAAACGCAAGGGGTTCTCGGACTACCGTATCGCCGGCCTGCTCGGCAGCGACGAATCCAGTTTTGCCACGCGTCGCCGGGAACTGGGCGTGCGACCGATTTACAAGCGTGTCGATACCTGTGCCGCGGAATTCGCGTCGAGCACGGCCTACCTGTATTCGAGCTACGACGACGAATGCGAAGCGCAACCGACCGGGCGCGACAAGATAGTCGTGCTGGGCGGGGGTCCCAACCGCATCGGCCAGGGTATCGAGTTCGACTACTGCTGCGTGCACGCGGCCCTGGCGATGCGTGAAGACGGTTACGAAACGATCATGATCAACTGTAACCCCGAAACCGTGTCCACCGATTACGATACCTCGGATCGGCTTTACTTCGAGCCACTGACTTACGAGGATGTGCTCGAAATCATTCACCTGGAAAAACCCAAGGGCGTGATAGTCCAGTTTGGCGGCCAGACGCCGTTGAACCTGGCGCGTGCTCTGGAATCCGCCGGCGTGCCGATTATTGGCACCACGCCCGATTCGATCGACCTCGCCGAGGATCGCGAGCGTTTTCAGAAAATGATCCAGGATCTGAACCTGCTGCAGCCGCCCAATCAGATCGCCTTCGACGTCGAATCCGCGGCGCAGCTTGCCGAGCAGGTGGGTTTTCCGCTGGTGGTGCGCCCGTCTTACGTGCTGGGCGGCCGCGCGATGGAAATTGTCTATGACCAGGATGACCTGGCGCGTTACATGGGCGAGGCGGTCAAGGTGACCCGGGATTCGCCGGTGTTGCTGGATCGTTTTCTCGACGAGGCGGTCGAGGTCGACGTCGATGCAATTTGTGATGGGGAGCAGGTATTGATCGGAGGCCTGATGGAGCATATCGAGCAGGCCGGAGTGCATTCCGGCGATTCGGCCTGTTCGCTGCCGCCGTACACGCTGTCCGCCGAAATACAGCAGCGTCTGTGTGATCAGGTGGCTGATATGGCGCGCGCACTCAAGGTTGTGGGATTAATGAATACCCAGTTTGCGATCAAGGATGACGAGGTTTATATCCTCGAGGTCAATCCGCGCGCATCGCGCACCGTACCCTTCGTTTCCAAGGCCACCGGCGTGCCGCTGGCCAAGGTCGCCGCTCGCTGTATGGTCGGGCAAAGCCTCGAGCAGCAGGGCCGCACCGGGCAGGTGGTGCCGGACTTCGTTTCCGTCAAGGAATCGGTATTTCCGTTTGCCAAGTTTCAGGGTGTCGACCCGATTCTTGGCCCTGAAATGAAATCCACGGGGGAAGTAATGGGTATCGGGCAAACCTTCGCGGAAGCCTATGCCAAGGGCATGCTGGCCTCTGGTGCGAAAATTCCGAAGCCTGGCGTCGCTTTCCTGAGCGTGCGCGAAACCGACAAGAAGGCGATAGTCGAACTGGCCCGCGAGTTACACGGCAAGGGCTTCAGGCTGGTCGCTACCGGCGGTACCGCCAAGGTGATTCGCGCCGGCGGGATCGAGTGTCAACATGTCAACAAGGTCAAGGAAGGGCGTCCGCACGTGGTCGATATGATCAAGAATGGCGAAATAGCGTTGATCGTCAATACCACCGAGGGGCGCTCGGCCATCGCCGATTCGTATACCATTCGGCGTGAGGCAATCATGCACTCGGTGTGCTATACCACGACCATGGCTGGCGGCAAGGCAACCTGCCAGGCCATGTCACACCGGGATATAAAAGAAGTATATTGCTTACAATCGTTACACTAGGCGACACATATCATGAATCAGATACCGCTGACGGCCGCCGGCGCTGAAAGGCTAAAACTCGAACTCAAGGAATTGAAGTCGGTCAAGCGACCGGCCGTGATCGAGGCGATTGCGACCGCCAGGGATCACGGTGACCTGAAGGAAAATGCCGAGTACCATGCCGCGCGCGAGGAGCAGGGCTTTATCGAGGGTCGGATTTCCGAACTGGAAGCGGCATTGTCTAATGCGCAGATTATCGACGTCACCCAGCTCAACGCCAGCGATCGCGTGGTGTTTGGCTGTACGGTGGAACTGCTCGACGTCGCAACCGATAAGGAAGTCAGCTACCAGATAGTCGGCGATATCGAGGCCGATATCAATCACAACCGGATCGCCATCAGCTCGCCCATCGCGCGCGCATTGATCGGCAAGGAAACCGGCGACGAGGCGATCGTCGACGCCCCGGGCGGCACGATGGAATACGTCATCGCCGCCGTCGAGTACAAATAGCGTCAATCCCGACTACCTGATTTCACTGACTCCAGCATTTAATACTTCCCGTGTTCTTAAGTCCCTTCGACGGCGCGGCCATCGGTGCACTTTTGCGGGAACGGCGTAAATACGTCCCTGTAGCCTCGCGCGCAACATCCCTGTTGCGCAGCGTCCCGCAAAAGTGCACCGATGCCCACGCCTGTTGTTGATCTAGACGTTAAGGTTAGTTGCTTCGATCCCACCAGTTAAATCAAACATTTATTAAGCTTGCGTATTTCTAAGGTGTGGGCGTTGTAAACGTTTTTCGGGAGGCTGTGCGACAGGGATGTCGCACGCCAGCCTACATGGATGTATTCACGGCGTTCCCGAAAAACGTTTACAACGGCCGCGCCGTCGAAGGGACTCTAGAATTTGGGAAAATCTCGGGAGAAACCAGGTTTTGCCGGATCAGGCGGCGATTATTGGGGCGAAACGGTTGGTTTCCTTGTTTGGGCGGTAGATGACGATGATGCTGCCGATGGTTTCGACCAGCACCGCGTGGTGATGGTCGCAGATCAGGTTCGCGAGAGCTCGCTTGCCGGGCTTGTCGAGCGCTGGAATGCGCAGTTTGAGCAATTCGTGGTGACTGAGCGCGGTATCGATTTCCTGGTGCAGGTTTTCGGACAATCCTTTTTGGCCTATGATGACCACCGGCTTTAGTTTGAGCCGATGGCCCTCGGCGCGTAGCCGTTTTATTTGTCCACTGGATAATTCCATAGAGATGCGCGGGATAATAGAAAGCGCGCATGTTACCACAGCGAAGCAATCGAAAAGTGTCACGATCGAAATCCAGTAAGCGCTGGCTGCAGGAGCATCACCAGGATGCCTACGTTCTGAAAGCCCGGGAACAGGGTTATCGTTCGCGCGCGGTGTTCAAGCTCGAAGAAATCCAGCGAAAGGACCATGTCCTCAGGCCCGGTCAGTTCGTGCTCGATCTTGGTGCGGCACCGGGCGGCTGGAGCGAATATGCCAGCCACGAGGTAGGCGCCAGCGGCCGGGTAATCGCGGTCGATTTGCTGCCGATGGAGCCGATCGCCGGGGTCGAGTTTTTGCAGGGAGATTTCACCGAGCAGCAAGTGCTGGATCAAATTCTCGACCTGGCCGGCGGGCGGAAATTCGACCTTGTATTATCGGATATGGCCCCCAATTTGAGCGGTATGCAAAGCGTGGATCAGCCGAGGGCGATATATCTCGCCGAATTAGCATTCGATCTGGCCAGGGAATTCATGGCTCCTGGAGGCGTATTTATCGTGAAACTTTTCCAGGGCGAGGGTTTCGAAGATCTGATATCGAGCTTTCGGCGTACCTTTATTACAGTCAAATTCCGCAAACCTGACGCATCGAGGTCACGTTCCAGCGAAATTTATGCGGTTTGCAGCGGTCTTAGATAGGCTCAGGCGCGGAAAATACGCTAGTATCTGGGTTTAAAGACAGTAAAATGACTTTCGGAACAGGCATTAGTTGAAGCCAAGACAGGTGTAATAGTGAACGACGTAGTAAAGAATTTGGTATTGTGGATCGTTATCGCGGTGGTTTTACTGTCGGTATTCCACAGTTTCGGGGATCGCAGCTCCGGCTCGCAGACCCTGATATATTCGGATTTTCTGACCCAGGTGAAACAGGGGCAGGTCAGGGAAGTGACCATCGAAGGGCAGAATATCACCGGTAAGATGATTTCCGGCACGCCGTTCTCTACCTACAGCCCGGAAACCAACAACAGCGCCCTGATCGGCGACCTCGAGCGTGCCGATGTCTCAATCCTCGGCAAACCCCCGGAGCCGCCGTCGTTACTGGGTCATATGTTTATCAGCTGGTTCCCGTTCATCGTGCTGATCGGTCTGTGGATATTCTTCATGCGCCAGATGCAGGGCGGCGGTAGCGGACGTGGCGCGATGTCGTTCGGCAAGAGCAAGGCGCGCCTGCTGGGTGAAGACCAGATCAACATCACTTTCAACGACGTCGCGGGCGTCGACGAAGCCAAGGAAGAAGTGGCCGAACTGGTCGAGTTTCTGCGCGATCCCTCCAAGTTCCAGAAGCTGGGTGGCAAGATCCCGCGAGGCGTTCTGATGGTCGGCTCCCCCGGTACCGGTAAAACTCTGTTGGCCAAGGCTATCGCCGGCGAAGCCAAGGTGCCGTTTTTCACCATTTCGGGTTCCGATTTTGTAGAAATGTTTGTCGGTGTCGGTGCCTCGAGGGTGCGCGACATGTTCGACCAGGCCAAGAAACACTCGCCCTGTATCATTTTCATCGACGAGATCGACGCGGTGGGCCGTCATCGCGGCGCCGGCCTCGGCGGCGGGCATGACGAGCGCGAGCAAACCCTGAACCAGTTGCTGGTCGAAATGGATGGTTTCGAAGGCAACGAGGGCGTGATCGTCATCGCAGCGACAAACCGTCCCGACGTACTCGATCCGGCCTTGCTGCGGCCGGGACGCTTCGACCGCCAGGTGGTAGTGCCGCTGCCTGACGTACGCGGACGTTCGCATATACTCAAAGTGCACATGCGCAAGGTGCCGGCGGCCGAAAATGTCGATCCGATGGTCATCGCACGCGGGACCCCGGGATTTTCCGGCGCAGACCTCGCCAATCTCGTCAACGAGGCGGCGCTGTTTGCCGCCCGCGCCAACAAGAAGCTGGTTACCATGGCGGAGTTCGAGCGCGCCAAGGACAAGATCATGATGGGTGCCGAGCGCAAATCGATGATCATGAAGGAAGACGAAAAGAAGCTCACGGCCTATCACGAGGCGGGGCACGCAATCGTCGGGCGGCTGGTACCCGAGCACGACCCGGTTTACAAGGTCAGCATTATCCCGCGCGGCAGGGCTCTGGGTGTAACCATGTTTCTGCCCGAGGACGATCGCTACAGTTATAGTAAACAGCATCTCGAGAGCCAGTTGTCGAGCCTGTTTGGTGGACGCATCGCGGAGCAGCAGATTTTTGGCGATGAAGCGGTAACCACCGGTGCTTCCAACGATATCGAGCGTGCCACCGGCATTGCCCGCAGCATGGTGACCCAGTGGGGTTTGTCGGATCGGATGGGCCCGTTGTCGTATAGCGAAGAAGAAGGCGAAGTTTTCCTCGGCAAGTCCTATGGAAAACAGAAAACCGTGTCCGACGATACTGCCCAGGCGATCGATTCCGAAATTCGTGCAATCATCGACCGCAATTATCAGCGGGCGGTCGACATCCTGAAGCAGAATGAAGACAAGCTGCACCTGATGGCCGATGCCTTGATGAAGTACGAAACCATCGATTCTTCCCAGATCGACTCGATCATGGAAGGCAAGGAGCCGGGTCCGCCCGAAGACTGGTCTGACGATGAAACCGGGCCGACGCCGACCGCAACTTCCGGCGACACCAGCGAAGGCGGTGATCCCGACCTGGATCCCGCAAAGCTGCACTAGCGAGCTGGTTCTGGCCTGGTCGCCATGATCGATGTCACAACCGACAATATCCGCTAACCTGCAAATCATGGGGGTCATTAACACGACCCCCGATTCGTTTTCGGACGGCGGTCAGTTCGACACGACCGATAAAGCATTCCAACATGCGCGTCGCCTGATATCCGAGGGTGCGGACCTGCTTGATATCGGCGGCGAGTCAACGCGCCCCGGTTCGCAACCGGTCGCGCTGGACGAGGAACTGGAGCGGACCATCCCGCTGATCCAGGCGGTTCGTGAAGTATCCGATATCCCGATCTCGATCGACACCAATAAACCTGAAGTCATGCGCGCCGCGATCGACGCCGGTGCCAGCATCATCAATAGCATCTGGGCGCTGCGTCTGGACGACTCGTTAGCAGTGGCCGCCGAACTGGATGTGCCGGTCTGCCTGATGCATATGCAGGGTACGCCGGCCACCATGCAGCAGGACCCCGTTTACGAAGACGTGGTTGCCGAGGTCAAGGACTTCCTGGCGGCGCGTATCGCGGCCGCGCTCGATGCCGGAATCGATATCGATAAGATTATCATCGATCCGGGATTTGGGTTCGGCAAGACAATCGAGCATAATCTGCTACTGTTGAAATCATTGGCCGAGTTTCGCGAACTGGGTGTTCGGGTTCTGGCCGGGCTATCACGCAAGAAAATGATTGGCACCATTCTGGACAAACCTGCAGATCAGCGGCTTTACGGCAGTCTTTCACTGGCGGTCATGGCCGCGATGCTGGGCGCAGACATCCTGCGCGTGCACGACGTCGCGCCAACTGCAGACGCCATTGCGATGGTGCGAGCGCTCGGTAAGGTGGCCTGATGAGCCGCAAGTATTTCGGCACCGACGGCATTCGTGGCCGCGTTGGCCAGCCTCCGATGACGGTCGATTTCGTCATGAAGCTCGGCTGGGCCGCGGGTAAGGTGCTGTCGCAGGGCGGGCGTGGCCAGACTGTGATCGGTAAGGATACGCGAGTCTCGGGTTACATGTTCGAATCCGCGCTCGAGGCCGGGCTAGCGGCGGCCGGGCTCGACGTGCTGTTACTCGGACCCATGCCGACGCCGGCCATCGCCTATATTACGCAGGCACAGCGCGCCAGCGCCGGTATCGTCATTAGCGCCTCGCACAATCCGTATCACGACGATGGCGTCAAATTTTTCAGTGGTGACGGTTTCAAGCTGCCGGACGCGACCGAGGAAGCGATCGAGGCGATGCTGGAGCAGCCACTGAAGATGGTCGAACCGGAAATGATCGGCAAGGCCAGCCGCATGGAGGACGCCAAGGGGCGCTATATCGAGTTTTGTAAAAGCTCGATTGCGTTTCAGACATCGTTGCGCGGCATGAAGCTGGTGGTCGATTGCGCCAACGGCGCCACTTATCATATCGCGCCGGCCGTGTTTCGAGAGCTGGGTGCAGAAGTTATCGAGGTTGGCACCAGTCCCAACGGGATGAATATTAATGACGGGGTAGGGGCTTTGCATCCGCAGAGCATGCGCGCTCAGGTGCTGGAGAACCAGGCAGACCTAGGTATTGCCTTCGACGGTGACGGCGATCGCGTGATGATGATGGATGCGCGCGGAGACGTTAAGGATGGCGATCAGCTGCTGTACATCATCGCCAGGAGCAAGCTCATCAACGGCGAGTTGAACGGCGGCGTGGTCGGTACGCTGATGACCAATCTGGGTTTCGAGCACGCCCTGCAGGCACAACAGATTCCTTTTGAGCGCGCCGCGGTCGGCGACCGCTACGTGATGGAAAAACTGGTCAATAACGGCTGGTACCTGGGTGGTGAATCGTCGGGTCATATCATTTGTCTCGACAAGACCACAACCGGTGACGGTATTATCGCGTCGTTGCAGGTACTGGACTGGCTGGTCAACCAGCAGCAAACGCTGACCGAGGCTTGCAGCGATGTGGAAATCTATCCCCAAACCATGATTAACGTACCGCTAATCCGGGCGCTGGAACTGGACACCGATCCCCGCATTCAGGACGCGGTCAAATCGGCCGAGGCCGAACTCGAGGAATCGGGCCGGGTGCTGTTACGCGCTTCCGGCACCGAGCCCCTGATCCGGGTCATGGTAGAAGGGCAGGATGCGAATCAGGTCGAAAAAATCGCGTCCAGGCTGGCGCAATCCGTCGAGCAGGCTGCCACTGGCTAGCCGCGCGGTTAAAATGTGGCCAAATCGGCAATTCCGCATTGATTTCTTGAGCCGAGGTGAGTAACCTTTGGCGCCTTTTTAGCGAGCGGTAACAAATATGCGTCCTAGCCTGATAGCGGGCAACTGGAAGATGAATGGCAGCCTGCAATCTGTCACCGAGCTGGTCGAGGGTATCAAGGCCGGAGATGCCGGCAAGGCGGAACTCGCGGTTTGTCCGCCGGCGGTGTTCCTGATGAAGGTTGGCGGCATGCTGGCGGGTACCGATATCGCGCTCGGGGCGCAAAACGTGTGTAACCACGAAGCGGGTGCTTTTACCGGAGAAGTTTCGGCGGCCATGCTGAAGGAATGCGGTTGTCGCTATGCAATTGTCGGCCATTCAGAACGGCGGTCACTTTACCTGGAATCCGATCAACTGGTGGCGGCCAGATTCGAGATGGCGCTTAAAGACGGTTTGACGCCGATTCTATGTGTCGGTGAAACCCTGTATGAACATGAACAGGGCGTTACCGAGGCGGTGGTTGCAAAGCAGATAGACGCGGTGCTCGAGGCCACCGGTATTGCTGGATTTGCGCAAGCGGTTATCGCCTATGAACCGGTATGGGCTATCGGTACCGGTCTGGTGGCCTCTCCCGAAAAGGCACAGGCGGTGCATGCATTCATTCGCGGCAAGCTCGCCGCAAGTGATAGCGAGATCGCACAGCAGGTTCGGATTTTATACGGCGGTAGCATGAATGCTTCGAATGCGGCCGATTTGTTGTCTCAGGCGGATATCGACGGCGGCTTGATCGGTGGGGCGTCGCTGAAGGCCGACGATTTTCTGGCTATCGCGCAATCGGTATAGGAATAGATATGGAAAACCTGAATAGTATTTTATTGGTAGCGCAGGTCCTGTTGTCGATCTCGCTGATCGTGCTGATCCTGATGCAACATGGCAAGGGTGCCGATGCCGGCGCAGCCTTTGGCAGTGGTGCCTCGGCGACCGTTTTCGGCGCGCGCGGATCGGGAAATTTTCTCAGTCGTGCGACCACGATGATCGCGATATTGTTTTTTATAGTGTGCCTGTCGCTGGCCTATATATCGAGTAATCGCGTGGCTCCCGACGGCGTAACCGGCAGCGTTACCGCGCAGGAACTCGAGCCGGCGCCGGTCATGGAAGAAGGTGCCATGCAGGAAGGCGATATGCCGCCTGCCGATACCGCGGGGGAGACCGCGGCAGACTCAGATTTACCCCCGGCCGAGTAACCGGGAATTTGCCGATGTGGTGGAATTGGTAGACACGCTATCTTGAGGGGGTAGTGGCGAAAGCTGTGCCGGTTCGAGTCCGGCCATCGGCACCATATTCAAGGACCCGGGTAATCCCGGGTCTTTGCTGTCAGCCCCGGAAAAATCCAGGTGCTGCAGGTTGACGCCGGGATTGTGCGATGCCTGCTATCAAACGTGCTTCCGGTTGGGGATTTCTTGACACTAAATAGGTGCCACAATAGACTGGCGCCACGCATCAATAGCGCAGGTTTTCAGGGGAAAGTGCTCGATCCATGTTAGGTAATTATCTACCGATTCTGATTTTTATGTGCATCACCCTGATTATGGGCTCGGTCTTCATCATACTGGGTAAACTGTTGGGTCCGTCCCGACCTGACGCAGAAAAAAACTCTCCCTACGAATGCGGCTTCGAGGCTTTCGAAGACAGTCGCATGAAATTCGATGTGCGCTACTACCTGGTCGCGATTCTGTTCATCATTTTCGACCTCGAGATCGCCTTCCTGTTTCCGTGGGCTATCGTGCTTGACGAGATCGGTACTTTTGGCCTGGTGGCGATGGCGGTTTTTCTCGCCGTGCTGGTCATCGGCTTTATTTTCGAGTGGAAGAAAGGAGCGCTCGAATGGGAATAGAAGGTGTATTCGAGCAGGGCATCGTCACCACCACGGCCGATAAGCTAATCAACTGGGCGCGTACCGGGTCGATGTGGCCAATGACTTTCGGGCTCGCCTGTTGCGCGGTCGAGATGATGCAGGCAGGTGCTGCGCGCTATGACCTCGATCGCTTCGGTATTATATTTCGCCCCAGCCCGCGCCAGTCGGATGTCATGATCGTGGCCGGCACGCTGGTTAACAAGATGGCGCCCGCCCTGCGCAAGGTTTACGACCAGATGGCCGAGCCGCGCTGGGTAATTTCGATGGGATCCTGCGCCAACGGCGGCGGATATTACCATTACTCCTATTCGGTGGTGCGCGGCTGCGATCGCGTAGTGCCGGTCGACGTCTATGTGCCGGGCTGTCCGCCCACGGCGGAGGCGCTGCTCTACGGTATTTTGCAATTGCAAAACAAGATTAAACGCACCAATACCATTGCCCGCTGAGATGTCGGACTCCAAACAGCAACTGGCGGAGGCATTGCGCGCGGCGCTGGGCGAAAATATCGAATCAGTCGCAGTCGCGTGCAACGAGGTGACCCTGGAAGTGAGCGCCGATCAGCTGCTCGAAGTCGCCACCCGCTTGCGCGATGACGCGCAGTTCCAGTTCCAGCAGCTGGTTGACCTGTGCGGTGTCGATTACTCGCAGTTCGGCCGTGATGAATGGCTAACCGAAGAAGCCAGCCGTGGTGGTTTCAGCCGTGGCGTCGAGGACAACATCAGTAGCGGGCGGCTGCAGTTTGGCGATGAGCTGGACTCGCTTGCGGTTCCGGGGAAACGTTTCGCCGCGGTGTATCACTTACTGTCGTATGCAAACAATCAGC
>JAASSH010000220.1 GCA_021767985.1 Gammaproteobacteria bacterium
AGGTAAGCGGGCTGGATACCGAGCGCGGCCGGGTGCAATTTGCTAACCGGCCCGAGCTCGACTATGACCTGTTGTCGATCAACATCGGGTCGCGGCCGGCGAGCCCGCCGCTAACCCAAACCGACAGTCTTCAATTTGCAGTCAAGCCGGTGGATCGTTTTATCGAATCCTGGGAGCAACTGGAACGGCGCCTGCTCGAGAGCGACCAGGATTTTAACCTGGCAGTCATCGGCGGTGGTGCCGGGGGCATCGAACTGGCACTGTCGCTGGACTATCGTGCGCGCCAGCTGCAAGCGCCTTGCGCCAGGCTCAAGCTGCGCATCGTTACCGACCGTTCCCAACTGCTGCCCGGCCATAACGCCCGCGTCAGGCGCATGTTCAGCCACATCCTCGAGCAGCGTTCTATCCCGGTGCATTACGGCTTTGGCGTTAGTCGTTTCGAGGATGGATTTTTGCGGGGAAATACTGCGGCAACGATCGCCGCCGATGCCGCAATCTGGGTTACCCAGGCCAGCCCGGCGGGCTGGCTGCGTGAATCCGGGCTGCAGCTCGACGAGCGCGGTTTTATCGAGGTTAATCCGTGTTTGCAAAGCGTCTCCCACGCAAATATTTTCGCCGCCGGCGACGTCGCCTCGGTCGGTGAATTCCCTCGACCCAGGTCGGGCGTGTTCGCGGTGCGCCAGGGCCTGCCGCTGGCGCGAAACCTGGAGCGTTGGCTGCACGGGCGGGAGCTCAGGCCATTCAAGCCGCAGCGGCAGTTTCTGTCGTTGATTTCCACCGGCGAGCGTTTCGCGGTCGCCAGCCGCGGTCCCTGGGCGTTACAGGGCAAATGGTGCTGGTGGTTGAAAGACAGGATCGATCGCAAATTCGTGCGCCGCTTTACCGAGTTACCGGAGATGCAGCCGGCCACCGACAAGGGCGACGATCTGACGCCGATGCGCTGCGGCGGTTGCGGCTCGAAAGTCGGCAGCGAAATACTCGACCAAGTGCTGGCCGAGATAGGCAGTCGCTACGCGGCGACCCGTGATTCGGGTTTCGAGCATGCGGACGACGCGGCCCTGATTCGGGTGCCGCCAGGGCTGGAGCTGGTGCAATCGATCGATCATTTCCGCAGCTTCATCGATGACCCCTACCTGTTCGGACGTATCGCGGCCAACCATGCCCTGGGAGATCTGTTCGCGATGGGCGTCGACGCTCATAGCGCCCTGGTGATCGCCAACGTGGTGTTCGCCAGCGAGGCGAAGCAGGCTCAGGATCTGTACCAGCTGATGTCCGGCGTTGCCGAGACGCTGGCGCAGCATGATACGATGCTGGTCGGCGGCCACAGCGGCGAGGCCAGCCAGATGAGTTGTGGCCTCAGCGTCAACGGTTTCGCCAGGCCGGAGGAGTTATTGCTGAAATCCGGAATGCGACCCGGAGACTTGCTGATTCTGACCAGGGCGCTCGGCAGCGGCGTGCTGTTCGCGGCGGAAATGCGCGGCCAGGCGCGCGCCGCATGGATCGATGCGGCGCTCGAGCAGATGCTGGTTTCGAGTCGTGCGGCGGCTTCCTGTCTGCGGAGCTTCGGCGCCAGCGCCTGCACCGACGTAACCGGCTTCGGTCTGGCCGGTCACCTGTTCGAAATGGCGCGCGCTTCAGGTTGCGGGGTGGAAATTCTGCTCGAGCAATTGCCGCTTTATCCCGGTGTCGTGGAGCTCGCACGGCGTGGTATCGAGAGCTCTTTGAAACCGCAGAACGTACGCATCCGTCACGGCATCAGCGATCAGGACGGCCTCGCGGCGCATGACCATTATCCGTTGATATTCGATCCGCAAACCGCCGGCGGCCTGCTGGCGAGCGTCGCTCCGGAAGTCGCGCAGGATTGCCTGCAGCAATTGCGGGAGCAGGGTTACACGCAGGCTCAGATTGTCGCGCGCGCAGTCGAATCGACAGAGCCGGGACGCATCCTGAACCTGGTCAGGACCTGAGTCCGAGCAAGCCCGATTCCGCGATGACCTGTGCGCAGGAGGCTTCGCCATGTGGCGCCATCAGGTGGGCGCCGGCGCAACCCTCGATCTCGGAAAAGCCATGCAGCAGCTCGGCGCAGATCGCGCGCCCCTCGGCGCGCTGATCCTCGGCGCCCTCGAGGCGCTCGATAATAGCGTCCGGAACGTGCACGCCGAACAGGTTTTCGTTCATCCAGCGCGCCGATTTCGCCGACGCCAGCGGCCCGATACCTATCAGGAAATACGCCTGCTCGGTAAAGCCGCCGTCGACCAGGGCGGCGCAGTAACGCTTCACCTTGTCGAGTTCGAAACAGTACTGGGTCTGAAAGAACTGGGTACCGTTGTCGATTTTTGCCTGTAGCCTCGCCGCCGGCCAGTTGTCGCCCGGTTCGGCCGGCATTTCGGCGGCGCCCAGAAACAGTGACGGCGGCGGATCGATCTGGCGCCCCGACGGAAAAGTTCCGGAATCTCGCATATCGCGCATCTGGCGCATCAGCTCGCCGCTATCGAGCTCGAAGACTTCTGCCGCCTGCGGTTGGTCGCCGGCCGCCATCTTGTCCCCGGTGAGGCACAGGAAGTTATGAATTCCGAGCGCCGATGCGCCAACCACATCCCCCTGCAGCGCCAGGCGGTTACGATCGCGGGTGGTCATTTGCAGTACCGGCTCGATGCCTTGCTGCACCATGATCGTAGCGGTGGCAAAGGCCGACATATGCACGCGAGCGCTGGCGCCGTCGGTTACGTTGACCGCATCCGCCAGCCCCTTGAGACAGGCTACCCGGTCGATTACCGCCTGCGTCGAGGCCGCGTCGGGGGGCGAGGTTTCCGCCGTAATCGCGAAGTGGCCATCCGCCAGAACCTGGGCTAGTTTGCTGGGTTTAGAGTCGGTCATTGTTCGATTCCTGATTGTTTCGGAGTGATCATCGGTTGTCGGGCTGAGGGCCGGCATGTTTGAAAGCGTCGGCGATCAGGTAGGCAAGTTCGAGCACCTGGTCGGCGTTGAGCCGCGGATCGCAACTGGTCAGGTAGCGCGTCGCGAGGTCGGAATCCGATATTTCATAGGCGCCGCCGGTACATTCGGTCACGTGCTCGCCGGTCATCTCGAGGTGGATCCCCCCGGGGTAGCTGCCCTCTGCCTGGTGCACCGAGAAAAACTGCTGCAGCTCGCGCAGAATAGCGTCGAACTGCCGGGTCTTGAAGCCGGTACTGGATTTAACCGTGTTGCCGTGCATCGGATCGCAGGACCAGACCACGTCGAATCCCTGCCGCTGAACCGCGCGAATCAGCTCTGGCAGCGCCTGCGGCAGCATATCGGCACCCATGCGCGTAATCAGCGTGATCCGTCCGGCCTGGTTATCGGGATTGAGCGCTTCGATCAGGCGCAACAACTCGTCGCTCTCAATCGTCGGCCCGATTTTAACGCCTACCGGATTTTCGATGTGCTTGAAGAATTCGACATGCGCGTGATCGAGCTGGCGCGTGCGTTCGCCGATCCAGACGAAATGCGCCGAACAGTTGTAGCACTTGCCGGTAAACGAATCGATGCGCGACAGGGCTTGCTCGTAGTTCAGTAACAGCGCTTCGTGCGAGGTAAACAATTGCGTTTCGCGGATCGATGGCGCGGTTTCCGAGGTGATACCGCAGACTTCCATGAAAGCCAGCGCGTCCTCGATGCGTTTCGACATCTTCAGGTAACGCTCCTTGACCGGGCTGGCTTCGACGAAGCTCATGTTCCAGCGATGGACCTGGTGCAGGTCGGCCAGCCCTCCCTGGGCAAAGGCGCGCAACAGGTTCAGGGTCGACGCGCTCTGGTGGTAGGCCTGCAGCATACGTTCGGGGTCCGGCACCCTGGCCTCGGGGTTCGGATCCGCGGCGTGAATAATGTCACCCCGAAAACTGGGCAGCGAGACGCCGTCAATCTCTTCGTAGTCGGCCGATCGCGGCTTGGCAAACTGGCCCGCGGTGCGCGCAATCTTGGTTACCGGGCGACGCCCGGCGAAGGTCAGCACGATGGCCATCTGCAGCAACACCTTGAAGGTGTCGCGGATCTTGTTGGCGCTGAATTCCGCGAAGGTCTCGGCGCAATCTCCGCCCTGTAGCAGGAAACCTTTACCGTCCGCGACCTGCGCCAGGTTCTGTTTGAGATCTCGAATTTCCTGGGCGAACACCAGCGGCGGCAGGGCGGCAAGCTTTTGTTCCACCCGTTCCAGATGCGCCGCATCCGGGTACTCGGGCTGCTGTTTGATCGGGAAATTGCGCCAGCTCGAGGGCAGGGCTTTGCTGGCGGATCCGGTGTCGTTCGACATCTGTTTCAAGTGGTTTTGGAAAACTCTGCAAAATGCCTGAAATCGAGCAGAAAGGCCAGTAAAAACAACGCATTTTAGGTTGAACCGGCGCCACGACGATATGCATGCCCTGAAAAACAGTGATAGTATTGCGCGGTACTTGCGGGGAGCCTGTGAATCCCGCGAAGAAGATATAACCAAAACAAATCTGAGAGAGTGACACATGAAAAAATTTCTGATTGCTTCAACCTTGCTGGCTCTGTCGGCACCCGTTGTGGCTGAGGACATCAAGGTAGGCATTATCCTTGGCTTTACCGGCCCGATCGAATCCCTGACTCCGGCGATGGCTTCCGGTGCCGAGCTGGCGCTGGCGGAAGCTTCCAAGTCGGGCAATTTACTCGGTGGTAAAACGGTTGTGGGCGTGCGCGCCGACTCGACCTGTATCGATGCCGCCGCGGCCTCGTCGGCCGCCGAGCGTCTGATCACGTCCGATGGCGTTGCCGCGATCATGGGCGCCGACTGCTCGGGCGTTACCACCGCTATCGCCAACAACGTCGCGATACCTAACGGCGTGGTCATGGTATCGCCCTCGGCAACCTCGCCGGCGCTGTCGACTATCAACGACAAGGGTTTCTTCCATCGTACCGCTCCATCGGACGCGCGCC
>JAASSH010000221.1 GCA_021767985.1 Gammaproteobacteria bacterium
GCCGTCGACGATTCGTAACAGTGTGCCCTGTTCTTCGCTGGTGACGTAAACCACGCCATCGTCGCTTATTTTTATGCCGCTGGCATCCTCCATGATCCGGGCATAACTACCGGCCTCGATAAACTGAAGAATTTCGATCGCCCGCGCCTGAGCCGACAGGCCGATTAGAGTAAGGGCGATTAATATCCGGAGACAATACTTTTGCGCTTTCATGACCTCGTTCCGCAAGCGGTCCTTGCTGCTAGCGTCGAACCTTAGTGCCAGGAGCTGATCCTAAAGCTCGCTAAGTGGCTATCCCCCTTTTACTATTTCTGACGAAATCGACAAACTCCTCGACCTCCGGGTACTTTTTACACAAAGGTTCGAGATTAGCAAAAGCGTCCTGTTTTGACCCCCTGGATTTTAAAAGTTCACGAAACGATTTGTGCAGGGCGCGTATCACCTCTGGAGAAAATCCCCTGCGCTTCAAACCTTCCTTGTTGATTCCGATCACCCGTGCGCGATTTCCCGCAGCGGTGGAAAACGGCGGTATATCCTGGGTGATGACCGAACCCAGGCCACAAAAAGCCCTGCTTCCGATCTGGGTAAACTGGTGTACCGACGTAAAGCCACCGAGCGTCGCATAGTCACCGACTTCGACATGCCCCGATAGCGAGGCCGCATTGGCAAATATCGTATGGCTGCCCACGATACAGTCATGCGCGACATGGCTGTAGGCCATGAACAGGTTGTCGCTGCCAATCACCGTTTTACCGTGGCCCTCGTCGGTACCGCGGTTGAGGGTCACATACTCGCGAATCACGTTGCGATCGCCGAGTTCCAGCAGCGTCGGCTCTCCCTGGTACTTTTTATCCTGGGGTGCGTCACCGATCGACGAAAACTGGAATATCCGGTTATCGCGGCCGATCTTGCTGGGGCCCATAATGACGACATGCGGCCCGATAAGCGAGCCGGCGCCAATTTCCACCCCTGCTCCGATCACGCTAAAAGCCCCGATTTCGACGTCATCCGCTATGCGCGCGCTGGCGTCGACGATAGCGGTTTCGTGGATCATTGTTGACGCTCCTGTGCCGAGCACATCATTTCAGCTTCCGCAACTACCTCGCCATCGACCATTGCCTTGCACTGGTACATGCCGATACCCCGCATGTTGCGTTTCAGCGTAATGTTCAGCTTCAGCTGGTCGCCGGGAACCACCTGCCCCCTGAAACGAGACTTGTCGATGCCAACCAGCATGTAGAGCTTGGTTTCATGCCCGTCCCCCATGTCGGAAAACGCCAGTAGCCCGGTAGCCTGAGCCATTGCTTCGAGAATCAGTACGCCCGGCATGATCGGCTGATTCGGAAAATGCCCCTGAAAAAAGGGTTCGTTAATGGTTACATTCTTGATTGCAGACAGGCTTTTCCCCTGCTCGATCTCGACTACGCGGTCGATTAACAAGAACGGATAACGGTGGGGCAAAAGCTCCATCACCTTGCTGATATCAAATTCCAATTTCAATCCTCGTTTACTGGTGAGCGTCAATACGGCGCTCACTGCTTGTTTTTCTCTAGCCTCGCAACGCTTTGCGCTAATTGGTCCAGCGCCTTGTAACGCGCGTTACTGCGATGCCAGAGACTGTTCTCCATCAACGGCGTTCCGGAGGAATAAACCCCCGGCTGCCTGATGTCCTTGGTTACCAGCGACATTGCGGTAATGGTGACATTATCGGCCACGCTCAGATGGCCAAGCACGACCGCCGCACCCGAAATTTTACAGTTGCGCCCGATGACTGCACTCCCCGCGATGCCGACACAGGCCGCAATCGCGGTATGGGCTCCGATCCGCACGTTATGCGCTACCTGGATCTGGTTATCGAGCTTGCATCCCGTTTCGATGACGGTGTCATCGAGCGCTCCACGATCGATCGTGGTATTAGCACCGATTTCCACGTCATCCTCGATGACGACGCCACCCAGCTGCGGGATTTTATGCCACTGCTGCTGGTGCAATGCCAGGCCGAAACCGTCCGCTCCGAGCACTGCGCCAGGGTGCAGTATACACCGGTCGCCGACAGTTACCGCCTGTCCCAGCGAGACCCGGTCATGGATCTGACAGCGCTCACCGATGCGCACGCCTGGCGCCACGACTACGCCCGAACCGATCTCGCTGCCGGCGCCGATTTCGACGTTATCGCCAATTACCGTTAGCGCTCCAACACTGACATCGCTGCCGATAAGAGCGCTTTCGGCGATCTGCGCCGACGGGTGAACGATACCAGTCGGCGGTTGTCTGCCGAGTCCGAGTTCGGCGATTGCCTGCGCGAAACTGTATTGTGGATTATCGGAGACCAGTATTGCCCTGTCGTCGACCTGCGTGCTCAATTCGCGCGTCAGGATCACCGCACCACATTGACTGGCAGCAACATCTGCCAGGTACTTTCGATGCTGGACAAAACAGAGATCCCGGGGTGTCGCGGATTTCAGCGACGCAACGCCGCTTATCGTCAACCCGGGCTCGCCCTGAAACTCCAGTTGCAGTGCCGCGGCCAGTTGTTGCAGATTAAGACTCATGCGCGCTCGGGTTATCTGCCGGAAAGTACAGGAACAGACGACCCTGTTCTACTGAGATTCCTCGCTCGATTCGGGGAGTTGTTTCAGCATTTCGATGGTTTGCGTGGTAATGTCGATCTGGTCCGAGACGTAGCTGACGCCCTCGGTCAGAATAAGATCGAATTCTCCCGTGTCGCCCTGCATCTCGAGCACGTTGGAAATGACTTGCTGCAGCTCGCGAATCTCCTCGTTACGGCGCAGGTTCTGATCTTCGCGGAACTCCTGCTCGAGAAACTTCAGCTGGCTGACCTTGAGCCTGATTTCACGTTCCAGCTTGCGCCGGGCATTCGAGGTCAGGCCGCTGCCTGATTTCAGTTCGCCCTCCATCGCCAGGATTTCCTGCCGTTTTTCCTTGAGCTGCGCTTCGCGCGGACCAAACTCGGCCTTCAGGCGCTCTTCCACCTTGCGCGCCTGTGGCGCTTCCTTCAATATCCTGGCGGTGTTGACAAATCCTATCTTCAAATCCGCCGCCCGGACGGACATGGTCGACAGGGTCGCAACCACCAGTAGTGCCGAAAATAAGCGAATAAATCTGTTCAATTTGATCTCTAAACGGACGCTCCGAGCGCGAACTGGAAATTCTCGACATCGTCACCGGATTCGTCGTTCAACGGCCACGCGTAGCTGAATTCTATCGGGCCAATAAATGAAAACCACTTGGCTGACAGCCCCACGGACTGGCGCAGCTCATCGGAATCATAATCCTCGGTATCTGCAAACACGTTACCGGCATCGAAGTATACCCCAAGCCTGAAGGTTTCTGAACTGCCCAGCGCCTCGATTGGAAACAACACTTCGGTGGTGGTAATCACCTGCAGATTACCGCCTAGCGGATCGCCTTCACTGTCGAGTGGGCCGAGGCTGTTAAACTCGTAACCCCTGACCGAGCGCACGCCGCCGGCGGTAAACTTTTCATAGATCGGCAAGTCTTCGTAATCACCATAGCCATCTCCGACACCGATTCGGCCTTTAAAATTAAAGGTGAAGGTATCCGTCAGGGCGTAAGCGGTCTGGTGCCGGTATCTCACCTTGTAAAAATCGAGGTCGCCGCTGTGTATTTCGAGCCCGATGCTGTTGAGATGCCCTGAACTGGCAAATATTCTGCGGTTACGCGTGTCCTTCGACAGATTGATACCGCTGAACACGGTTTCGTATTCATCGCCGTCTACCTCCGAGTCCGGCGTCGACTCGTCATACTCGTCGCTGGTATCGCGCACAAAGTCGAGAACTTCCTGGGATGAGCCGCCAGTGGTTCTGAAATCGTCTTGCTGGACGCCGATCTCGAGCCTGAGCCGGTTGTATTCGGATAGCGGAATTCCGTAATTCACCGACAAACGGATCCGGTCGATCAGGAAATTACTGGTGTTGTTCTCCGAGGCATCCGTTTCCGAGTATCTGAACTTGAAACCGCGGCTGATGCCGTCCGGCGTATAGTAAGGGTTCGTATAAGCCAGCGAATAACGTTCCGAGGCGGCGGAGTTATCGAAATTAAAAGTTAACGAGTTGCCGCCACCAAATATATTCTCGTGGGCAAATCCGAGATTGACGATGACGCCCTGCACCTGAGAATAGCCGACCCCCAACTGCAGGTTGCCGGAAAATCGTTCGGTTACGTCCACCTCCAGATCTACCTGGTCGTCCACGTCCGGCACCTTGACCAGCCTGATGTTTGCCGACGAAATATAGTTAAGCCGCTGCAGTCGAACACGCGAACGGTCGACCTTCGAGCGCCGGTACATTTCGCCCTCGAACTGGCGCATCTCACGGCGTAATACCAGATCCTGTGTCTTTTCGTTACCGACGAACTTGATATAACGTACGCGCATTGCCTTGCCGGGTATAACGACGAATTGCAGCATGACGGTTTTCTCTTCCTCGTTTACGTCGCTTACAACCCGGATATCCGCATAGGCGTAACCATCCTCGCCGAGACGCTTCTGCATCGCGGTCACTATATTGTTTATCCGCTTGCGGGAAACGATATCGCCTTCGCGCAGGCTGACCAGGGCCTGCAGTTCGACTTCATCGACCACCATTTCTCCAGTAATTTTGGTCCCGCCAACCAGGTACTGTTCGCCTTCGCTGATGTTGATGCTAAGCGTAATATCCTTGCGGTCGGGACTGATCGTGACCTGCTGGGATTCTACCTGGAACTGCACGTAGCCCTGGTCCAGGTAATACGACTTCAGCGACTCCAGGTCAGCCGTCAGCTTGGTGCTGGAATACTCGTCGTCGGCAAACCATCCGGAATCGCTGGTTTCGAGCTGGAACAATTCGAGCAAATCCTCTTCGGCGAAATCCTGGTTGCCGGTGATGTTGATAGACTTGATGGTCGCTGAGA
>JAASSH010000222.1 GCA_021767985.1 Gammaproteobacteria bacterium
AATCACGCCGTCACAACGTCACGCGCTGGACCATTACTGGCCGAAATACGGTATCGAATTTGAGCATGCGGTGCCTGAATAGCCCGCGGGATTCGAGGCGCTCAAGCTTGAAATCGGGATCGGCAATGGCGATGCCCTGATCAGCATGGCGGCAGCCGACCCGGATAGTCTTTATATTGGGGTCGAAGTGCACGAGCCCGGCGTTGGTCGTTGTCTCAACCATATCCATCGGCAGGGGCTCGATAACGTACGCCTGATCAAGCACGACGCGATCGAGGTGTTACAACACATGATCGCCGCCGAATCGCTGGACCGCGTGCTGCTGTTCTTTCCCGATCCGTGGCACAAAAAACGCCATCACAAGCGGCGCATCGTCAACCCGCGCTTTCGTGACCTTGTATATAACGTGCTCAAGCCGGGCGCGGTTATTCATATCGCTACCGACTGGCAGGATTACGCGGAATGGATAGCCGAGCAGTTTCTCGCCGATGAGCGCTTCGACAACCGGGGTAACGCGCAAGGGTACGCCGCCTGTCCGTCTTATCGTCCGTTGACTCGCTTCGAACAGCGTGGCCGCCGTCTCGGGCACGGCGTGTGGGATTTACTGTTTGCTAAAAGACGATGTTCATCATGATCAGCATGACGATCACGAACAGGATGCTCATGATGCCGCCCGCCTTCATGAAGTCGGGTACGCGGTAACCGCCCGGACCCTGGATCAGCGCGTTTACCTGGTGGGTCGGTATCAGGAAGGAGTTGGAGGTGGCGATTGCCACGGTCAGTGCAAATACCGCCGGGTTCGCACCGGCGCCGATCGCGATGTTGACCGCCAGCGGCACCAGCAGCACCGTGGCGCCGACGTTCGACATGACCAGCGTGAAAAAGGTCGCCAGCAGCGCGACCGCGGTCTGGATTACCCAGATTGGCATGTCGCCGACGACCAGCAGGGTTTGCTCTGCGATCCATTTCGCGGTGCCGCTGGTTTCGACGGCAAGGCCGAGCGGGATCAGGCTCGCCAGCAGGAATACCGTGCTCCAGGATACCGATTCGTAGGCTTCCTCGATCTTGAGTACGCCGGAGATGACCATGCCGACCGCACCGGTCATCAGCGCCACCGATAGCCGCAGGTCGGTGAACAACACCATGAACAGCGCCAACGAGAAAAAGAAAGCCGCCCAGCCGACCTTGTTGGGGCGGATTTCTTCGCGCGGGTATTCCGAGGTAACGATGACGAAGTTGCGATCGCGCTCGAGGTGCGCCAGCGCGCGCCAGGTGGTGTGCGCCAGGATCGTGTCGCCCGCTTCCAGCGGTATCTCCCGGATGTGCTCGCCTTCCATCATGGTTTCGCCATCGCGGTGCAGCGCCACCATCGCGATGCCGTAAGTCTTGCGCATCCACACTTCGAGCGCCGTCTTGCCAATTAGTGCCGATCCGGGCGGGATAACGATTTCCGCGATTCCGGCCTGCGCCGACGACAACACTTCCGAGAATACGCGCAAACCTTTTTGAATCGTAAGCCCGTACTTGTCCACGAAATCCCTTAGATGCTCCGGTGAGCACAGTACGCCCAGTGCCGAGTTGGGACCGATATCGACGTCGCGCGAAATATCGCCGCGGCTGGCGCGCACGCCGGCGCCGGCGGCCTTGACCGCGATCACTCGAATCTTGTTGAGCGACTCGATATCGTTGAGCACCTGCCCGACCAGCGGACTGTCCTCGGGTACGTTGACTTCGAACAGCATGTAGTCGACACCGTAAACTTCCTCGAGGTACTTGCTGCTGCCGGCCACCGCGCTGGTGGCTTCGGGCGAAGCCTTGGGCAGCACGAATTTACCGGCCAGCACGAAATAGATGATGCCGGTGGCGACCAGCGCCAACCCCACGGGGGTTACCGCGAACAGGTCATAGGTTTTCATTTGCTGGTAAATCGGCAGCGCACGGTTCGAGGTCAGTATCAGGTCGTTCAGCAGGATTAGCGGTGAGGAACCGACCATGGTGACGGTACCGCCCAGGATCGCGGTAAAACCCATTGGCATCAGCAGTCGCGACATCGGCAGCCCGGAGCGTGCCGAGATTCGGCTCACCACCGGCAAAAACAGGGCTGCGGCGCCGACGTTTTGCATGAACGAGGAAATAATGCCGACGGTGCCGGACACGATCGGAATAATTCGGCTCTCCGACGTGCCGCCGACCTTTAAAATGTAGGCTGCAACCTTGCTCATGAGGCCTGTCTTGTCGAGGCCGGCGCCGATGATCATCACCGCGATGATCGACATCACCGCGTTACTGGCGAACCCGTCGAACAGATGGTGCGTGTCGACCAGCCCCTGTTCGAGTCCCATGACCGGCGCCAGCAGCGATGACACGCCGAGCAGCACCATGATGGTAACCGCGGCCTCGTCAACCTTGACGATTTCGAAGATGAACAGGTAAATGGTGAAAAACAGCAGGCCTGTAACCCATGCGATTTCGGTGCTCGGGGTGACGCCCGTAATGTACCAACCCAGCGTAATAAAGAGTATTCCAGCCAACCATTTTGTGCTGCGCAGCTTTTTTAACCGGACCCTTTTCAGCCTGGTCCTGAGTATTCTCGATAATCTGCTCAAGGGTTGGTCGAATCCTCAATAACTAAATACCAGCCAGGCATCCCCCTCCTGCTGGTTTCTGTATCTCTTTTATTGCTCTGCTTGGATCAAGTAGTGCCAAAGAATTTTAGCGCTGACAAGACGAGACAGGAATATCCAAAATAGTCTACACAATATTACCTCCGCTACAAAGCCGAAGCTGCAGCAGTCGTCGCCGGCGGTTGTAAAACAGGCTAAAATCGGCACTCGAGCCAGGTGGAGTCAGCAACATGTCGAGAAAGCATCCAGTGATCGTCGTCACCGGCTCTTCCGGTGCGGGAACCTCGACCGTCAGAAAAGCGCTGGAATCGATTTTTCATCGCCAGAAAATCAGGTCGGTGGTTATCGAGGGTGATAGTTTCCATCGCTACAACCGCGTCGAAATGCAGCAGAAGATGCTTGAGGCCAGCAAGGTCGGCGTCAGGCTCAGTCATTTCGGCGAACAGGCCAACCAGTTTGACCGGCTGGAGCAGCTGTTCCGCACCTATGGCGAAACCGGTGGCGGGCAGAGGCGTTTCTACCTGCACGACGATGACGAGGCGCGTCAGCATGGCGAACGCCTCGGCATCGAATGTGCGGCGGGCGAATTTACGCCCTGGGAAGAGATCGAGCCCGGCACGGATTTGCTGTTCTACGAGGGTCTGCACGGCCTGGTGAAGACCTCCGAGATCGATATGACGGGTTATGTCGATCT
The DNA here is from genome assembly GCA_021767985.1 of Gammaproteobacteria bacterium. Lineage (GTDB taxonomy): Bacteria > Pseudomonadota > Gammaproteobacteria. The sequence continues at coordinate 3,319 of JAASSH010000222.1, forward strand.
CAAGCTGGGCGTGGTGCCCGTGGTTAACCTGGAGTGGATTCAAAAGATTCACCGCGACAGCGCCGAACGTGGCTACAGCCAGGACGAGGTAGTCGACAGTATATTGCGACGTATGCCGGACTACGTTAAGTACATTACGCCGCAGTTTTCCGAAACCGATATCAATTTTCAACGTGTCGCCACGGTGGATACGTCAAACCCGTTTATCGCTCGCGACATACCGACGCTGGACGAGAGTTTCGTCGTGATCCGTTTCCGTAAGCCGGATATTCGCAATACCGATTTCACCAACCTGCTGTCGATGGTGAGCGGTGCTTTCATGTCGCGGCGTAACACGATAGTCGTACCCGGCGGCAAAATGGGGATGGCGATGGAGATTATTCTGACCCCGATCATCAGCGACCTGATGCAGCGCCGCAACGAGTGATGCAAATGCGATCGCTATTGATTTGTCTGCTACTGGCCTGTGCGCCGCTGCAGGCGGCGGATTCGGATAACCCGCGGCTGGCGCAGTTGCTCGCTGCCGGCCAGCCGCCCGCCGGCGTGGTGTTCGAGATCGTCGCCTGGGAAGACAATACCTGGGACTGGGCTGCGCCAATGCTGCGCGATTACGCCGATCGGCTGCGTGCCAGGTATCCGCAACTGGCGCTTGCGCTGGTGTCGCACGGTGCGGAACTGTTCGATCTGGCGCGGCAATCGGCGTTGCAGGACGAGCCCGGGATTCGCGAGCTCGGGCGACTCAACGCCGAGGGTGTCGACATTCATGTTTGCGGCGAGTACGCAAAATGGAAGCGACTCGGGCCGCAGGATTTTCTCGATTTTGTCGATGTCGCTGCCAGCGGCAGCGCGCTGCTGGCCGACTATATCGAGCTTGGATTCGAACGCATCAGGCTGGAGCAACCGCATGCAACTGATTGACAGCCATTGCCACCTCGACGATGACCGTTTCGATTCGCGGCGTGACGCCGTGATCGCGCGTGCCGTCGCGGCCGGTATCCGGCGCATGGTGATTCCGGCGACCAGCGCGAATCGCTGGGACAAGCTCAAGCAGATATGTGCCGCGCACGAGGGTTTGTATGCCGCCTACGGTTTGCATCCCTGGTTTGTCGAACAACACCAGGCGGCGCACCTGCGCGAGCTGGATGAATGGCTCGAACGCGAACAACCGGTTGCGGTAGGCGAGTGCGGCCTCGATTTTTACGCGTCGAGGATCGACGAGCAATGGCAGCGACAACTCTTTACCGAGCAGCTGCAACTGGCTGCGAATCATCATCTGCCGGCGATTGTGCATGCGCGCAAGGCGCTGGATGACGTGATCAGCCTGTTGCGCCGACACCAGGGCGAGGGCGGCGTGGTTCACAGCTTTGCCGGCAGCCTGCAGCAGGCGCAACAACTGTACGATCTCGGATTCAAGCTGGGCATCGCGGCAACGGTCAGTTTCGAGCGCGCTAACAAACTGCGCGCCGTGGTCGCGGCCATGCCTGACGACGCGCTGCTGCTGGAGTCGGACGCCCCGGATCAGCCCGGTGCGGCTCATCGCGGTGAACTCAACGAGCCGGCTTATATCACCGAGCACTTGCAAACCATGGCTGTATTGCGTC
>JAASSH010000223.1 GCA_021767985.1 Gammaproteobacteria bacterium
GGTGGCGCCAACCCCGGTCAGCGCACTGCTGCACGCGGTGGCGGTGGTCAAGGCCGGCGTTTTCAGCGTGACCAAAATCATTATCTACATCTTTGGCGTTGAGCACCTGTTTTCGACGCCGAGCAGCGAATGGCTGCTGTACGCTGCCGCGTTCACCATCGTCGTCGCCAGTCTGGTCGCGCTGCGTCAGAAAAACCTGAAGCGGCTGCTGGCTTATTCGACCGTGGCGCAGCTGTCCTATGTCGTGCTCGCTGCCGCGGTGCTGAAACCGCTGGCCGAGATCGGCGCGTCGATTCATATCGTGGCGCATGCGTTCGGCAAAATCACGCTGTTCTTCGCCGCCGGCGCGATATACGTCGCGTCGAAAAAGACCGAGCTGCCGCAGCTCGCCGGCATCGGCCGGCGCATGCCGTGGACCATGACCGCGTTTACCATCGGCGCGTTGTCGATGATCGGGGTGCCGCCAACCGGCGGTTTCGTCTCCAAGTGGTACATCCTCGCCGGCGCCTTCGAATCCGATAACTATGTCGCGATTTTCACGATCATCGCGAGCACGGTTTTGAACGCGGCTTATTTCCTGCCGATCATCTTTGCCGCCTGGTTCGGCAGGGAAGCGATCGAGGGCGCCAAGGAGCATGGCGAAGCGCCGTGGCCCGCGGTGCTCGCGCTGACCTTTACCGCGGCGCTGACAATTCTGTTTTTCCTGTTTAACGGCCCGGTCATCGAGCTCGAAAGACAGCTGCTGGGAGCAGTCTCATGAACGATTTGCCAAAAGACGACGCCTGGCTGGCGCGGCCTTCGTCGATTCGCCTGCTGTGGAAAGTGCTCTGGGGCGTACTCGCGCTGACCGTGGCGGCGCAGCTGGTGATCAAGATCAAGGGCTATTTCGGTATCGATGACTGGTTCGCCTTCGGCGCGGTCTATGGCTTCCTCGCCTGCGTCGCCATGGTGCTGGTAGCCAAGGGTCTCGGCTACCTGCTCAAGCGCGACGAAAATTATTACGCGGCGGAGGACGAACGTGACTGAGTTTCTGCCTCCCGCCCTGATTCTGCTCGCCGGCGCTATTCTGATCGGCCCGCTGCGCGGTCATTTGCGCTCCGCGGTAGTGCTGGTCGCGCCGCTGCTGACCCTGTGGGCGGTGTGGCAGGTACCCGACGGCGTTGTTACCACGGCGCCGTTTCTCGACTATGTTATCGAACCGGTCGAAGGCAGCCCGCTGCGGCGCCTGTTTGCGACCATCTTCGCGCTAATGGCTTTCGTCGGCGGGCTCTACGCGTTCCGCCAGGCCAAATGGTACGAGTTGGCCGCGGGTTATGCCTACGCCGCCGGCGCGGTCGGCGTCAGCTTCGCCGGCGACCTGATCACGCTGTTCATCTTCTGGGAAATGATGGCGCTGTTTTCGACCGTGGTGGTCTGGGCCGGCGGCACCCCGGCCGCGCGCGCCGCCGGTATCCGCTACGCGATCATGCACCTGCTCGGCGGCATCATTCTCAAGGTCGGGATCGAGGGCGTCGTCGTGCACACCGGCTCCATCGACATCCAGCCGATGCTGGCGACCAACTTCGACACCTGGATGGTTCTGATCGGCATTCTGATCAACGCCGCGGCGCCGCCGATATCGGCGTGGCTGGCCGACGCCTATCCCGAATCGAGCCCGACCGGCTCGGTATTCCTGTCGGCGTTTACGACCAAAACCGCGGTGCTGGCGCTGATCCTGCTGTTCCCAGGCGAGCCGGTGCTGATCTGGGTCGGCATTTACATGGTCATGTACGGCATTATTTACGCCCTGCTCGAAAACGACGCGCGGCGGATCCTGGCCTACTCGATCGTCAACCAGGTCGGTTTCATGGTTTGCGCGATCGGCATCGGCACGCAAATGGCGCTGAACGGTGCCGCCGCCCACGCCTTCGCGCATATCATTTACAAGGCGCTGCTGTTCATGAGCGCCGGCGTGGTCGTCTATCGCACCGGCAAGAGCAAGTGCACCGATCTCGGCGGCCTGTTCCGCACGATGCCGCTGACGACCATCTGCGGCATCATCGGCGCGCTGTCGATTTCGAGCTTCCCGCTGACCTCCGGCTTCACCACCAAGTCGATGATTTCGGAAGCCGCCATCGGCGAAGGGCTGGTGCTGATCTACATGCTTCTGACCGCGGCTTCGGCGGGCGTATTCCTGCACGCGGGGATCAAGTTTCCGTGGTTCGTGTTTTTCCAGAAAGACTCGGGGCTGCGGCCCAAGGATGCCCCGTGGAACATGGCCGCGGCGATGGTCATCTTTGCCGCCCTGTGTATTCTTATCGGCATTTTTCCCGAACCCTTCTACCAGTTTCTGCCGTACACGACCGATTACGTTGCCTACAAGCCGGGCAAGGTTCTGTTTTACCTGCAGCTACTGCTGTTCTCGGGTCTTGCGTTTTTCCTGCTGCTACCGCTGATGCGGCGCACGCTCACGATTAGCCTCGATTTCGACTGGCTTTGGCGAGTCCTGTTTTATCGCGCTGGTGGCGCCCTGCTGCGGATTCTGGCTGGTATCGGCAGCGCTATCGAGGCCGGAATTCGGGCGTGGGTATCGTCGTTGCGCGACGTGGCTCGCCGCCATCTGGGTTTCGTCGAAAGCAATCGGGATTACGGCATTTTTGCCCGTACCTGGCAGATTGGTACCACCGCGTTGTGGATTGCAATCCTGCTGTCCGTTTATGTGCTTACCTATTTCATCTCCTGAACCGCGTTTACGCCAGTCAGGTTAAGGTTAATAACGCCTGAAACGCGACCGGGGTCTGTGGGCAGGCCCCTGCTATTGAAATCAAGCAGGGAGGCATTAATTAAAAGTCCTGGGAGCAGGAAAAGCGGATCGATGAAAACAACAGACGACTCTTCTGCGCAGCCACCGGGGGTCGCGTCGCGCCACTGGGTTGAGCGGCCGCGGGTGCAGCAGGCTATCATGGCGCTGATCATCATCAACGCCATTATTCTCGGCCTTGAAACCGTGCCCACAGTGATGGCGAGCTATGGCGAAATACTGGTCACGATCGACAAGATTATTCTGGGCGTGTTCGTGATCGAGATCCTGCTGCGGATAATCGCGCATCGGTTACGCTTTTTCCGCGATCCGTGGAGTATTTTCGATTTTGCCGTGGTCGGCATCGCGCTGGTGCCGTCCAGCGGTCCGTTTGCGGTGCTGCGCGCGCTGCGGGTATTGCGCGTGCTGCGCATTCTGACCATCGTGCCATCGATGCGCCGGGTGGTTGGAGCACTGCTGGACTCTATCCCGGGCCTGGGTTCCATCGCCCTGGTACTAATGCTGCTCTATTACGTGTTCGCGGTCATCGCAACCAAGCTGTTCGGCGCGAACTTCCCGCAGTGGTTCGGCAGTATCGGCGAATCGCTGTATTCGCTGTTCCAGATCATGACGCTGGAAAGCTGGTCGATGGGCATCGTGCGCCCGGTGATGGAAGTGCACCCGAATGCGTGGATCTTCTTCGTTATTTTCATTCTGATTGCGACCTTCACCATGCTGAACCTGTTTATCGCGATAATCGTCAACGCGATGCACAGTTTTACCGAAGAAGAAAACCAGGAACGACAAGACGCGCTCGACCAGACCCGCGAATATATCGAGGCCGATCTGCACCAGGAAGTCGCAGCGCTGCGATCCGAAATCGCCGAACTTAAAAAGTTACTGCAGGAATCGCCAAGCCGATAATTCCGCCAGGACTGGCTAGCAGGAGCTCCAGGCCTCGACCGCCACGCGGCGAAAATTTTCCCCGAGGAAACCACGCAGATCCCTGTCGTCGAAACCCGCATCGTCCAGCTTCGCGATCAGTGCCGGCAGTTGAGCCGGGCCGCCGTGTTTGATGTCTTTGGTATCGTATTGCTGACCCTCCGGCCAGTAGTCGGGGCGGCTGCGCAGAATAACGCCGATATCGACATCGATGTCGGGCGAGTAATCGAAACCGATACCGATGTGCTCGCTGCCGACGAGATCGCTGACGTAGCATACGTGCCGCGCCATGGTTTCGATGCCGATATCGTTATCGCCGAGAAAGATACCCATGCCGTTGAGGCCGATGACGCCGCCGGTAGCGGCACAGGCACGAATCTGCTCATCGTCGATGTTGCGTTGATGCTGCCAGACCGCCGCAGGATTGGAATGTGAAAACACAACCGGTTTTTGCGAGGCCTGCATGATATCCATGGTGGTGCGATAACCGGCGTGCGAACAGTCGACGATCATACCGACGCGGTTCATTTCCTGCACCACCTCGCGGCCGAAAGCAGTGAGCCCGGTATCGAGGTCGTGACAGCCACCGGCGGCGGCGTTGTTCAGGTTGTAAGCGAACAACATTTGACGCACCCCAAGTGCGTGGTACAGGCTGACCATGTTGATATCTGCGTTTAGCGCATTCATGCCCTCGATATCGAAGCTCAGCGCAAACTTGCCAGCGGCCCGGGCGCGCTCGATATCGTCCGCGTTGTTGGCCAGCACGAAGCGATCGGGATGTTGCAGCACCCAGCGGCGATAGGCCGCGAGCGTGGCGAGGGTTTCCTGCCAGTCCATGACATCGAAACCGACGTTAATGCTGACGTAACTGGCGCCCAGTTGGCGCCACTCATCGAGCAGGTTCAGATCGACCTGCGGACTGGGGAATATGCCCGCATGGGCGTCCCATACCAGCGCTTCGCGGTAAAGTTGTTCTAGGTCTGTTGCCATGATGCCGCCTATAAATAAACCTGCCCGTCGAAAACCCGGGTCGCCACGCCACCGACCTGCAGGCGGGCGATGCCGCCGTCTGCAGCTGTAACAACGGATTGTATCGAACTGGGCCGGCCGAGTTCGAGTCCCTGTTCGGCGTTCAGGCTGATAACGCCCTTACCGGCCGCTAACAGGTCGTGTCGCAACAGGTA
>JAASSH010000224.1 GCA_021767985.1 Gammaproteobacteria bacterium
AAAAATGCTGGTAATAGTGCATCACCGCCGGAATAATTCCGGCCGCGCCGTTGGTGGGTGCGGTGACAACGCGCCCGCCCGCCGCGTTTTCCTCGTTGACCGCCAGCGCCCACAGGTTGACCCAGTCCAGCGTTGTCAGCGGGTCCTTGTAAGTCATGTGCGGCGCGCTGCTGAGCCTGCGATAGAGGTCGGCGGCGCGCCGTTTGACCTTCATGCCGCCTGGCAGTATGCCCTCGTTGCGGCAGCCGTTCTTGACGCAGGTCTGCATTACCTTCCAGATTCCGAGCAGGCCCTCGCGGATGTCGGCCTCGTCACGCCAGGCCTTTTCGTTTGCCAGCATCACGTCGCTGATGCGCAGATTATGATTGGCGCAATGAATCAGCAAATCGACCGCGGTGGTAAACGGGTAGGGTAGCGTGGTGTCGTCGACGACGATGCGATCGGCGCCGGCTGCGCTCTCGTCGACGATGAAACCCCCGCCCACCGAGTAAAAAGTGGCGCTGTGAACCTGGTTTTGCTGGCTGTCGTAAGCGTGAAAGGTCATGCCGTTGGAGTGAAACGGCAGGGTTTTCTTGCGATGCATGACCAGGTGCTCGGCCTCGTCGAAGGCGACCGGGTGTTCGGCGAACAGGTTTATTTGCTGGCGCGAGCGGATCGTATCGAGCCGCGCCTCGACGCTATCGGTGTCGATGGTTTCCGGTAGTTCGCCCTCCAGCCCCAGCATCACCGCCTTGTCGCTGCCGTGTCCCTTGCCGGTGGCCCCGAGCGAACCGTAGAGATCGGCACTGACGCTCGCCACCTGCGGCAGCAGTCCGTCTGTCTTGAGCGCCGCCACGAACTGTTGTGCCGCCCGCATTGGCCCTACCGTATGCGAACTCGAGGGTCCGATACCGATCGAAAACAAGTCAAACACGCTAATCGCCATTGAGCAATCCTACCTCACCAGCCACCTGGAGTAATAGTCCAGAATAGGCGATTACTGGCACCAGCGCTGTTTCCGAAAGCGCCCCGTTATTACCTGTCTAAGCTTCCTCCTCGGCGTAGGCTGACAGCGGCGGACAGGAACAGATCACGTGAGTGTCGCCAAACACGTTGTCGACGCGTCCCACCGGCGACCAGTACTTGCAGTCGCGCAGGCTCGCCAGCGGGAAGGCCGCCTGTTCGCGGCTGTAGGCGTGGTTCCATTCATCGCCGCAAACCATGTCGATGGTGTGGGGCGCATTCTTCAACGGATTGTCGTCGGGATCCATGCGACCCTCCTCGATGTCACGAATTTCGCCGCGGATCGCAATCATCGCCTCGCAAAAACGATCGAGCTCTTCCTTCGATTCCGACTCGGTCGGTTCGATCATCAAGGTTCCCGCCACCGGGAACGACATGGTCGGCGCATGGAATCCGTAGTCGATCAGGCGCTTGGCGATATCGTCGACGCTGACAAACTCCTTCACCACGCGGGTATCGATGATGCATTCGTGCGCCACTAAATCGTTGGGCCCGGTATAGAGAATCGGGAAATGATCCTTGAGTCGCTGCGCGATGTAGTTGGCGTTGAGGATGGCGACCGCGGTGGCCCTGGGCAAGCCGTGGCGTCCCAGCAGCGAAATATAGGCCCAGCTGATCGGCAGTATTCCGGCGCTGCCGAACGGCGCGGCCGCAACCTTGTTGACACCGCCGTTGTGGTTCTGGCTGGTCGACGGCAGGAATGGCCTGAGGTGTTCCTTGACGCCGATCGGTCCGACACCCGGGCCGCCGCCGCCGTGCGGAATGGCGAAAGTCTTGTGCAGGTTCAGGTGCGATACGTCGCCGCCAAACTTGCCGGGCGCGCAGACGCCGACCATCGCGTTCATATTGGCGCCGTCGATGTAAACCTGACCGCCATGGTCATGAACGACCTGGCAGACCTCGCGCACGGTATCTTCGAATACCCCGTGGGTCGAGGGGTAGGTGATCATGATTGCGGCGAGCTTATCGCTGTGTTTTTCACACTTGGCCTTCAAATCGTCGAGATCGATATTGCCGTTTTTTGCGCTGCCGACCAAAACCACCTTCATGCCTGCCATTTGCGCGGAGGCCGGATTGGTGCCGTGCGCCGATACGGGCACGACGCAGATATCCCGATGACCCTCGCCGCGGCTCTCGTGGTAGGACTTGATCGCCAGCAGTCCGGCGTATTCGCCCTGCGAGCCCGCGTTCGGCTGCAGCGAAATCGCGTCGTAACCGGTGCAGGCGCACAGCATTTGCTCGAGCTCGACGATCAATTGCTGGTAGCCCTGCGCCTGGTCCAGCGGCACGAACGGGTGAATGCGTCCGAAGCCGGGCCAGGTTACCGGGATCAACTCGGTCGCAGAATTCAGTTTCATGGTGCAGGAACCGAGCGGGATCATGCTGCGATCGAGCGCCAGGTCCTTGTCGGCGAGCTTGCGCATGTAACGCATCAGGTCGGTCTCGGAATGGTGACTGTTGAATACCGGGTGGGTCAGGTAGTCGCTGCTGCGAATCAGGTTTTTCGGCAGCGCGCTGCTGATCTTTGCATCCAGCTCGTCGATCGAGACGTCCCTGCCGTGGTCATGGGTGAAAACATCGTACAGGCGGGTTACGTCGCCGCGGGTCGAGACCTCGTCCAGCGAAATGCCAACCGTGTGCGAGTCGACCTGCCGCAGGTTCATTTTCTTGGAGCGCGCCGCGGCCATGATGAACTCGGTCGCGTTGCCGGTATTGACGGTAATGGTGTCGAAATAGTGTTCGGTGTTGACTTCGACGCCGAGCTCGCGCAGGCCCTCGGCCAGCAGTACTGTAAGCCGATGTACGCGCTGCGCGATGCGACGAATTTCGGCGGGGCCGTGGTAGACGGCATACATGCTTGCCATGATCGCCAGCAGTGCCTGCGCGGTACAGATATTGCTGGTCGCTTTTTCGCGGCGGATATGTTGCTCGCGGGTTTGCAGCGTGAGTCGCAGTGCAGGCTGCCCGCGAGTATCCTTTGAAACCCCGATCAGGCGACCGGGCAGCGAGCGCTTGTAGGCGTCGCGGGTGGCCATGAACGCCGCGTGCGGACCGCCGTAACCGAGCGGCACGCCGAAACGCTGCGAGCTGCCGACGACGATATCGGCGTCGAATTCTCCGGGCGGTGTCAACAGCGTCAGGCTCAACAGGTCGGCCGCGACTGCAACCAGGCCCTGCTTGTCGTGAATCTTCGCCACCAGGTCGCGATAGTCGTGGACTTCGCCGGTAGAGCAGGGGTATTGCAGCAACGCGCCGAACAGTTCCGGGTTATCGGCCGCAGCAAAGGGATCCCCGATTACGCACTTGATATGCATATGCTTGGCGCGGTTACAGACGACTTCGATGGTCTGCGGATGACAGGTGTTGGCGATATAAAACACGTCGCTCTTGCTTTTCGACAGGCGGTGGCACATGGCCATGGCCTCGGCCGCCGCGGTGGCCTCGTCCAGCACCGAGGCGTTGGCCAGTTCCATGCCGGTCAGGTCGCTGACCATGGTCTGAAAGTTCAGCAACGCCTCCAGCCGGCCCTGTGAAATTTCGGCCTGGTAGGGGGTGTAAGACGTATACCAGGCCGGGTTTCGCAGCAGGTTGCGTTCGATTACGGTAGGTGTCTGCGTGCCGTAATAACCCATGCCGATAAAGGACTTGTAGAGCTGATTGCGAATCGATATCTCGTACAGTCGCAGTAGTACCTGGCGTTCACTGAGACTGGCCTTGACCGCCAGCGGCTTGCGACGCCGGATCGATTCGGGCACGACCTTATCGAGCAGCTCGTCCATGTTGTCGAGGCCGAGTTCAGCCAGCATTGCCGTTTCTTCTGCCTGATCGGGACCGATATGGCGTCGAATGAAGCCATGGAAGATATCGAGGTCTTTCAATGGGAGGTCGAGATTTGACATGGCGATAGTTCCTCAAGTTAGGCGCTGACGGAATCGATTTCTTGCAGGAGGTCCCGGTCGGAACGGGCCTTCCGTTTCAAGCGCTATATGTTAACACTATCATTCGAATGCAAGTTAGTTATTGACGACCCGGTTTACCATCTGATCGCTAATCCATTGCTTGAGAAAGCCGGCCGCGACCAGCGCTACCTGCTCGGCATCGATCCATTCGAGCAGGCCTTCGCAGATTTCACCGAAGCTTACGCCACTTGCGGCTTGCTCGATCGCCCAGGCTTCATGAACCTCGAGCGAGCGCCAGCAGGTTTTCAAATCCCGGCGCCACATGAGCCAGCGCTGCGGTTGCGCCGCGCGCTGTTTTTCCGGTATTTCAGCGGCATTATCGATGGCGTGTTCGATCAAGGGAACATTCCAGTAGAGGTCCAGCCACAGCATCGCCGGCTTGAACCGGAAAGTCAGCCCTGGCCAGGATTCGGGCGGGACCTGTGCCATATCCTCGAGCTGGAATAGCGAATCGCTGTCAGCGGCGTCGAATACCAGCGTTTGGGCCCATTCGTAACTTGCCAGTTCCTGTAGGAACTCGCGCTCCTCGCCGCGATAGAAAGTGTTCAAATACTCGGGTAAATGCTGACCGAACCAGCGCACCGAAGGGTGTCGCGACGGGTAATGCCGCAGGTAGTCGAGCGCCAGGTTTTCGAATGCCTCGCGACCCAGGTATTGCTCCAGCGCCGAGTAGTCGACCGCCAGGCAATCGATCAGGCGGATGCGGTAGGCATTGTAATAGGTGCCGAGCCGATGCTCGGCCAGCGCGTTGTCGGTACCGATAATGTCGGATTCGATGTCTTCGGATCCACCGACCAGGTAGTCCTGGAAACGCAGTTGTAAATCGCGCAGCCGTGTCATGCTTGAGGCTGGTAATAGGGTGCCGCAATGGTTCGCGCATGATCGAGTTCCGCGAGCACCTGGTCGAGCGCGGGAATATTGCCGTCACGCTCGATCATCGTC
>JAASSH010000225.1 GCA_021767985.1 Gammaproteobacteria bacterium
ACCCTTACTTCACGATAAATCGGCTGCACGTCGATCACTTTCGCATAATCGTAGAGATCGTGCCGCTGCGAGTAATCGTGTTTCTTATGGCCATGCCCGTGTCCGCCGTCTCCCGCCGCGACCGCGCCGGTAAAAACCAGAACCGCAATCGCCAGTGTCGTTTTGAGCGCTTTCATACCAGTCTCCTGCTTTTAAAAGGATGGCCGGCACTATAAGCAGAATTAACTGAATCAAAGCTTAACGTGTTGTTTTTGTTAAATTTCTGTGAATTATTCCCGGTAGTGGAACACTCCCCCTGGCTGCGGAACGCTCCGCGAGAACCTTGAAATCGATGCATATCATGCGCATCGATAAAACGCACGTCTGTACCGACTTTCAGCCGGTCCCGCGTTTCAATCCCGGCGCAGCTTGTCGCTGAGCGCTATCGGAGTCGGGTAGCGCGCCACGACGTAATAGGACGAGAACACGAAACTAACCAGGGTCGAAATCTGGATCAGGTAGGAAACCTCGGCGCGAATGATCGCAAGCTCGGTTGCCATTACCGCAACCAGCAGCGAGAACTCGCTCATCTGGCCGAGCCGCAGCGCCACCTCGGTCGAGCGCTCCGCCGACTCCTTGCCCTTCATCATCAACAAGCGGTAAAGCGCGGGTTTGACCAGCAGTGCAATCAGGCTCAGGCCGAGCGCGGCCAGCCAGATATCGGGCAACACGTCCAGGTTGAAGCCAGCACCCAGCGCAACGAAAAATATGATCAGGAAGAAATCGCGCAACGGTTTCAGGCTTTCCGCGATAAACAGCGCTATCGAGCTACGCGCGATGCTGACGCCGGCAATAAAGGCACCGATCTCGTAGGAAAGACCCACCATTTCCGCCACCTCGGCCAGCCCCAGGCACCAGCCAATGGCCAGCAGAAATATATATTCCTGGATCCGGTCGAAGCGCGCAATCATCCGTGTCAGCACGTGCTTCTCCAGCAGGTAGGCGCCCACCACCATTGCGGGCAGCGCCAGCATCGGCTGGCTCACCGCCAGCCAGCCAACCCGATCGCTGGCGACTCCCTCGATCGCCAGCAACAGAAAAATTGCAATGATATCCTGCAGCAACAGGATACTGATGATGATCTCGCCGGTGCGCTGGTGGTGCAGAACCGTGGTGGGTATCAGTTTCAGCCCGATGATCGTGCTCGAGAACATCAGCGCGGCGCCGATAACCAGCGCCTCAATCGTGCTGTAACCGAACAGCAGGCTGTAACCGTATCCCAGCGCCAATATGACCATCGAACTCAATCCCGTAACCAGCACCGTCTCCCCGGCGAGGCGCAGCAGCTGTTGCGGGTGTAAATGCAGCCCCAGCAAAAACAGCAGGAAAATAATGCCGACATCGGCAATGTTCTGGATCAGATCGAGGTCCGAAATCAGGTGAATACCCCAGGGCCCGATCAATAATCCGAGCCCGATATAGGCGATGATCAGCGACTGGCGCAGGCTCAGGGCCAGTGTCGCCAGGATCGCGGCACCGCTAAATATCAGAAACAGAACGTAGACAATCGAGATATCTTCCATAGTGCGACAGATTAACACGGGTCGGGCTTGATTTTTAAAGATGAATGCCTAAGCTTGTCCGCTGTCTGGAACGCGGCGACCGCAATGTATGCACTTGAAATAGAGAATCTGCACAAAACTTACGCCAGCGGTCTGCAGGCACTCAAGGGCATTGATCTCGAAGTCGAAACCGGTGATTTTTTCGCGCTGCTGGGCCCCAATGGCGCCGGCAAATCGACCTGCATCGGCATTATCTCGGGCCTGGTCAACAAAACCGCCGGCAGCGTCCGCATCTTCGGCCACTCGATCGACAACGAGTTTCTCGTTGCCAAGTCGTTACTGGGCTCGGTGCCGCAGGAGTTCAACTTCAATACCTTCGAGCCGGTCGAGGAAATCGTCGTCAACCAGGCGGGCTATTACGGCGTCCCTGCCCGCATCGCCCGGCAGGAGACCGAACGCTACCTGAAGCAGCTTGGCCTGTGGCAGCATCGCCGCTCGCAGGCACGACGCTTGTCTGGCGGCATGAAGCGCCGGCTGATGATTGCGCGCGCGCTGGTGCATAAACCGCAGCTGCTGATCCTGGACGAGCCGACCGCCGGCGTCGATATCGAGTTACGGCGTACGATGTGGGATTTTCTCGACCAGATAAACGACCAGGGAACCACGATCATTCTGACCACCCACTACCTGGAGGAAGCCGAACGCATGTGCCGCAACGTGGCGATCATCGATGGCGGCAGTATTATCCAGAACAGCAGCATGAAATCGCTGCTCAAACAGCTCAACAGCGAAACCTTCGTCCTTTATTTGCGCGACGAACTGGCGCAGGCTCCACAGCTCGAGCGTTTCGATAACGTGGTGCGACTGGATCAGCACAGCATCGAGGTAGAAGTGCCCGAAGCGCTGTCGATCAACGACCTGGTCGGCGAACTCGAGACCCGCGGTATCGTCGTCGAACGCATGCGCAACAAGGTAAATCGTCTCGAAGAGTTGTTCGTCAAGATGACCGCCAGGCCCGATACCGAGAAGCTTGCCTGATGCTGCGCCAGTTCTGGATCGCCTACCTGACGATTGCGCGCAAGGAAATCATGCGCTTCACCCGGATCTGGGTACAGACGATCGTCCCCCCGGTGGTCATGGTGGCGCTGTACTTCATTATCTTCGGCAACCTGATCGGACAACGTATCGGTGAAATGGATGGAATGCTCTATATCGATTTCATCATGCCGGGGCTGGTGATGATGTCGATCATCACCAATTCCTACGCCAACGTCGTATCTTCGTTTTACGGCGCCAAGTACTCGCGCCACATCGAGGAAATGCAGGTCGCGCCGGTACCCAATATCGTCATTTTGCTGGGTTTCGTTACCGGTGGCGTCGCCCGTGGATTGAGCGTCGGCGTCGCCGTCACGCTGGTTTCGTTATTGTTCACCGAGTTTAGCGTTCACAGCCCTTCGATCGTCCTGCTGGTTGCGCTGCTGACATCCTGTCTGTTCGCCATGGCCGGATTGATCAACGCTATTTTTGCCAACAGTTTCGACGATATCAGCATCGTGCCGACCTTCGTGCTAACCCCGCTAACCTATCTCGGCGGTATTTTTTACTCGATCAAGCTGCTACCCGAGTTCTGGCAGCAAGTGTCACTCGGCAATCCCATTCTGTACATGGTCAACAGTTTTCGCTTCGGTTTCCGTGGCGCCAGCGATATCGAGCTGATGTCGGCGCTGCTGGTCATTCTCAGCTTCATCGCGGTACTGTTCGTAGTTTGCCTGGTCCTGCTCGAACGCGGCACCGGCATCCGCCAGTGATGGAACTCGTCGATATCGGGGTCAACCTGACCAACAAGAGTCTGCTGCGCGACCTGGAAGCGGTCGTGCAGCGAGCCGAAGCGGCCGGTGTCAGGCAAATGGTCGTTACCGGGACCTCGATCGAGGAGAGCCGGCAGGCGATCGCGCTTTGCCAGCGCTATCCCGGACGTCTGGCCTCTACCTGCGGCATCCATCCCCATCACGCCAGCGAGTGGGATGCCGATAGCCTCGGCGCGCTAGAGAGCATGGCGCAGCAGGATTGCGTGCGTGCAATCGGTGAAACCGGGCTTGATTTCAACCGCAATTATTCGCCGCCCGCGGCGCAGGAACATGCATTCGAACAACAACTCGAACTGGCGGCGCGACTGCAGATGCCGTTGTTCTGTCATCAGCGCGACGCCCATCAGCGCTTCGTCGAAATGCTCGGTGCCGCGCGCGATGCCATCGGCCGGGTGGTCGTACATTGCTTCACCGACAACCGCGAAGCGTTGATGCATTACCTCGACCTGGATTGTTATATCGGCATCACCGGCTGGATTTGCGACGAGCGCCGCGGGCTGGAACTGCAGCAATTGGTCAAGCTGATCCCGGCGAATCGGCTGCTGCTGGAAACCGATGCGCCTTACCTGCTGCCGCGCGATCTCGAGCCGAAACCGC
Source organism: Gammaproteobacteria bacterium (assembly GCA_021767985.1). Taxonomy (GTDB): domain Bacteria; phylum Pseudomonadota; class Gammaproteobacteria. Next base: position 4,007 of record JAASSH010000225.1, read on the forward strand.
AGAGCCGCACCAACGAACCGGCCAATCTGCCCCATATCCTGCGGGCGGTGGCCCGTCACAGGGGTGAGCCGGAAACACAACTGGCCTCCCAAACCCTTGAAAACAGTAGGGTTTTCTTTGACCTGCCGATTACGCCAGCGGCGCCTTAGGACAGATTTTTACGGTCGACAGTCGATTTGAAATCAGCGTCATTTAAGCTCAAATTTGCGTTACAAGTTCTGAATTACGTTCTAAACTTAGTAGATCGATTCGCATAGTTTTGATTCATGAACGATCAGGTAAAAATTAATTTCTTTGCGTCTGCGCCCGAGCCGTGCAGCTACCTGGATAACCGTAAATCGGTTAGCGCGTTCGCTAATCCCCATATGGATATGGACATGAAAACCTATAACGAGTTGATTCAACACGGATTTCGCCGTTCCGGTGGGTATATTTACCGGCCGCATTGCCCGCAATGCCAGGAGTGCATATCGGTTCGCGTCCCGGTGCGAAAACATCGCTACTCGCGCAACGAACAGCGCGCGATCAAACGTAACTCCGACATCCGCATCAGTATCATGCCGGGACGTTACCGCGACGAGCATTTCGATCTGTATCGACGCTATATCAATAGCCGCCACAATGACGGCAGCATGGCCAATCCGAATAAATCCGACTACCACCGATTTTTGATCTGTGACTGGACCGACACGCTGTTTTTCGAGTACCGCCTCAACCGCATTCTGATCGCGGTCGCGGTTTGCGATATTACCGATAGCGGTTTATCGGCGGTTTATACCTTTTTCGATCCGGATTATGCCGATCGCAGCCCGGGGCATTTCGCCATCCTGAGCCAGATCAACGAAACCCAGTTGCGCGACCTCGATTACCTCTATCTTGGTTACTGGATTCGT
>JAASSH010000016.1 GCA_021767985.1 Gammaproteobacteria bacterium
AAACTGTTGCCGCCGGCTGCCTGTACTTCGTCGCAGGTCTTTTCAGCGCGCGAAATAATTTCATTCGAACTATCCGGTGAATTCTCGTCGATAAAAACCACCGCGGCGCTGCAGGTTGCGCTGATCGATTGATTGCCGATTTCCGAGATGTGCTGTTCTACCAGCTCGGGAATTTTCGCGGCATAGGCCTCGGCATGCTCCTTGTCGCTAAACTTCCCGAGGTAGGTATAGGAGTAGGCGCCAAATCGCGCCACGATATCTTCTTCGTTGGCGTTTTGCTGCAGAATGCGGGCAACGTCGGTAATCAGCGTATCGCATCCCGAAATGCCGACCATGTCGCGAATCGCCTGAAAATTATCGATCGCGACATACACGATGAATGATTTGTGCATGCCGTTAATCGCCTGGGTGATCCAGGTTTTCAGTTCATCCACGAAATGCTGGCGATTGAACAGGCCGGTAACCAGATCGTGCTGATGCAGGTAGTTGATTTGTTCTTCGAGTTCGGAAGTATCGGCGCTCGAGCGGATCAGGATCTGGGTGCAGGGTTCACCTTCGTAGCTGGCACGGGAGAATTCCAGCATTGCCGTGATTTTTTCGCCGCTGCTGTGAATCAGCTGCAGCTCGAGCTCATTGCTTTCGTTCTCTTTCTTGCTCAGGTCGCGCAGGAAGGTCTTTAATTCGCTCTGTTGCGAGGAATCGACCATATCGATAATCGGGGTGCCTTCGAGCTCATCGAAATCGGGGTGGCCGAACAGGTCCATGTAGACCTGGTTGGCGTAGATGTGCATACCTTCATGCACGTAGGCGACCGCGTCCTTGGAATTGGATAGCAGGTTCTGACAGCGCTTTTCACTTTCCTGGAATTCAAGCTCGAGCCGCATCGCCCGGCGCCAGATACCAATATTAAAAGACTCGCGCTTGATGACCTGGATCAGGTGCTCGAGACTGTCGCTGGCGACCACGTCCTGCGCACCCTGGTCGATCGCGTCGACGATAATGTCGGTATCCACTTTCCGGGCCATTGCGATCAATGCCACGTGACGGCCGCATTCGCTGATCAGATGTTGTGCCTGGCTCAACGCGAAGTCGGGCAGGTCGATGGAAAACAGCACCAGGTCGATCGTCTTGTTCTCGAGAATATCGCACATATCCTCGCTGTCTTCGGCGAATTCCGCGCGCACGTGCATACCGGTTGCACGCAGCGAACTGGTGATTTGCTCGGCCTTGTGATAACCCTCGTCGACGATCAGCAGGCGTATCAGCTTCTCTTCGCTTTCCATAGATAAATTCTTCGATGACAACATCTGTAGTTAAGCATTAATAATAGCGGATATATTTCGAATCAAAACATATATTCCGGTATCATTAGGCTTTTTTCGACCGGGGCAGTGATGGCAAGTTACAGCACTAACGAATTTCGCAGCGGACTGAAAATTATGATCGATGGCGATCCCTGCGCAATCATTGAAAACGAGTTCGTCAAACCCGGCAAGGGACAGGCGTTCAATCGCGTGCGAATTCGCAATCTGAAAACCGGTCGGGTGCTGGACAAGACATTCAAGTCGGGGGAATCGGTCGATGCCGCGGACGTAATCGATACCGAAATGCAGTATCTTTATAGCGACGGTGAATTCTGGCACTTCATGGATCCGCAAACCTACGAGCAACAGGCCGCCGACGCCGCCGCCGTGGGTGACGCCGGCCAGTGGCTGAAGGCGCAGGATAGTTGCGAGGTGACGCTTTACAACGGCAGCCCGATCGGTGTAACGCCGCCCAATTTTGTCGAACTCGAAATCACCGATACCGATCCCGGGCTCAAGGGCGATACGGCACAGGGCGGTACCAAGCCGGCCACGCTCGAGACCGGTGCCGTGGTCAAGGTCCCGCTGTTTCTCGAGATCGGTGAGCTGGTCAAGGTCGATACCCGTTCCGGCGAGTACATGTCACGGGTAAAGAAGTAATAGCGGCTGCATTGCCGGCATGAATTGGCAGCCAACCGCGGAGCTCGACGTCATACGCCAGCGGGCCCGGGTTTATAAGCAGATACGGACTTTTTTCAACACTCGCGGCTGCCTCGAGGTCGACACGCCGCTGTTGATGCCAACCACCGGCACCGATATTAATATCGCCTCGATTTCGGTCACCGGTAACAACCGGGTGCAATACCTGCAAACCTCGCCTGAATACGCGATGAAGCGGCTGCTGGCCGCCGGCAGCGGTTCGATCTTCCAGATTTGCCACGCGTTTCGACAGGGCGAGGCCGGTCGCCTGCATAATCCTGAATTCAGTTTGCTGGAATGGTACCGCTGCGGTTACGACTACCATGCCCTGATGGATGAGATCGAGCTGCTGGTCACGACCCTGAGTTTGTCGCGCTGCAGTTTTAGACGCGTCGGCTATCGCGAGTTGTTCCGACAGTCACTGCAGCTGGATATCGAAGCCGCGTCGCTCGAAGAGTTACGCGAGCAATGCAGTCGGCGGGTTCCCGGTACCGACGCCAGCGGGTTCGACATCGATCAGTGTCTCGACCTGCTGTTGGCAATGGCGATTGCGCCCGGGCTAAAGGGATATCTTTTCGTGTACGACTACCCGATCTCGCAGGCGGCGCTGGCGCGCGCCAATCCAAATGACGGCAGCGTCGCAGAGCGTTTCGAACTGTTCCATGACGGCATCGAGTTGGCCAATGGCTTTTCCGAACTGACCGACGCGGGCCAGCAGCGCGCGCGCTTCGAACAGGACAATCGGGCGCGTCGTGAGCGCGGCCTGCCGCAACTGGAAATCGACGAGCGCCTGCTCGCCGCGCTCGAATCGGGCATCGAAGACTGTGCCGGCGTCGCGCTCGGCCTCGATCGCCTGCTCATGATCCTGCTGGGCCTCGACTCGATCGACCAGGTCCTCACCTTCCGGGATTGAGTCGAGATTTAGGGGGTTTTTCATCAAACCGGAAAGTGGCCGATGAGCTGCCCCATTTTGACGGGCTGGCCGGCGGCGATGTGCGGCAGCCACTCGACATTGTTACCGGTTAGCAGGATTACCGTGGAGCCCATGTTGAAGCGGCCCATTTCCGCGCCCTTGGAAATCTCCTTGCGCGTATGGCTGTAGTCGTACTCGCTGATCTTTTTGCCGCCAGGCGGCACCACCAGCCCGCTCCAGACGGTCTCGATGGCGGATACATTGATTGCGCCCACCAGCACCATAACCATCGGCCCGGCGTCGGTTTCGAAGTAGCAGGCGAGGCGCTCGTTGCGCGCAAACAGGCGCGGAATTTCCTCCACGGTCCACTGCGCAACGCTGAACAGACGGCCCGGTACGTGGATCATGCGAACCATGTTAGCCGCCAGCGGCATGTGCAGGCGATGGTAATCATGCGGCGCGAGGTAAATAGTGGCAAAGCGTCCATCGGCGAACTGGGCCGCCATGGTTTTATCTCCACCGAGTAACTCGAGTACACTGTAGCCGCGCCCCTTGGCCTGCAAGATGGCGCCGGCACGAATCTGCCCCGCCTGGGATACGGTACCGTCGCAAGGGCAGGCAAGGGTATTGTCGCCCGGCGCAACCGGGCGGATATTGTCTTTTAGCGGGCGGGTAAAGAACTCGTTGAAAGTCTGGTAGTAGGCGATCTCCGATTCCGCGGCCTCGTCCATGTTGACGCCGTACTTGTCGACGAACCACTTGATCATCGGTACTACCTGTGGGCCGCGCAGACGCGTAACAAAGTAAACCACCCGCGACACGGCGTGATGCGGCATCACGTAGAATAGCGCCTTGAGAAACTTCTGCTTCTTGGTTAGTTCGGTCACGTTTATTTTCTTACCGTCATTTCCAGGCTTTGCCGGGAACCATCGTCGAATTCGATAACGATGCGGTGAACTTCACCCGGACGGGTCGGTTCCACCGGTTGCATCAGCATTAAATGTAGACCACCTGGAGCCAGTTGCACGGTCTCACCGGGGTTGATCGTCAGATCCGGTACCGCCTCCATGCGCATCATACCGTCCTGCATCAGCGTGCGGTGCACTTCGACGCTGGCAAACGACTCGCTGCGCAGCGCGACAATGCTGAGCGCCCGGCTTTGTGGATTATGAATAGTCATGTAACCGGCACGTACCGGCACCGCGGCGGGCAGGTTTTTAATCCAGGCGTCGCTGATCTCGAGTTCGGCGAACGCGGTGACCGGCGCCAGAAACAGGAGTAACAGTAAGCAGCGGGGCATCGTCCGGGGCGGGCTGCTAGTTGTACTCGACGATACGAGTCATATCACGCGCCATTGCCATCGCGTCGTGCGGCGCGCCGAACAGGCCGGCAAATTCCGCTTGTGGATTCACCAGTACGATCGCCGAGCTGTGATCGACATCGTAAACCGGGTTGCCTTCCTCCCGGTTACGGATTTGATGGGCAATGCCCAGCGATTGGGTCAGCGGCTTTAGTCTTTCCATCTCCGCGGTAGCCCCGATAAACGCCGGATCGAAATATCTGACGTATTCCGACAACACCTCGGGACGGTCGCGTTCCGGATCAACCGATACGAAGTATACGCGCAGCGCGCCGGATACATCGGGATCCTCGATCGACCCCATCATTTCGCTCAGGGTTTGCAGGCTGATGGGACAGATATCGGGGCAGTGGGTATAGCCAAAAAACAAAAGGTTCCATTTTCCCTTCAGGCTGGCCCGGGTCAGGGGCTGCTGGTTGTGATCGAGCAGTTCGAATTCAGGCAGCGCGCGCGCCTGATCGCCGAACCAGGTGCCGGCTTCGAGCGCAACCGGCTTGCTGCTGGCGACAAACCAGGACAACGCAAAACCAACTGCGAGGGCAAGCACTGCAACGATTACGATACTCGATTTATTCATGGTCGTTATGGTGTAAAATCCGCGGCATTATATTTCAACTGGTAGCAAACACAACGTGTCGATTCCCGAACCCCTGCAAGTCCTGACAACGATACGGGACTTCGTTCGCTGGGGCAGTAGCGAGTTTTTGCGCAACGAGCTGAGTTTCGGCCATGGCTTCGTCAATGCCCTCGATGAAGCCAGGTATCTCGTGCTGCATTCGCTGTCTCTGCCTTACGACTGGCCCGACGAATATTTCGATACGGTTCTGACGCTGGCCGAGCGCAAGCAGGTAATCGATATACTGCAACTGCGCGTCGATTCACGTCAACCCGCGGCCTATCTGACGCGCGAATCCTGGTTTTGCGGGCTCCGTTTCTACGTCGATGAACGGGTACTGGTTCCGCGTTCACCGATCGCCGAACTGATCTCAGGTCATTTCGAGCCCTGGGTGGATAGTCACCGGGTGACACGCATCCTCGATCTTTGCACCGGTAGCGGATGCATTGCGATCGCCGCCAAGTACCAGTTTCCCGATGCGGAAGTATGCGCCTCGGACATTTCCAGCGCTGCGCTCGAGGTTGCCGCAGTCAATCTCGAACAGCATGAACTCAGTGAATGTATAAAACTCTATGAATCCGATTTATTCGACTCGATCCCGTTGCAGGAGTTCGACGTCATCGTGAGCAATCCACCCTATGTGGATGCCGAGGACATGGCGTTGTTGAGCGCGGAGTTCAAGTGCGAGCCTGAACTCGGCCTGCGCGCCGGCGAGGACGGTTTATTGCTGGTCGATCGCATCCTGGCGCGGGCGGGTGAGTACCTGAGTGCGCATGGCGTACTGTTTATCGAGGTTGGGAATTCACAGCCGGCGCTGGAGCAAAAATACGATTTCCTGCCGATGACCTGGATAGATTTCGAGTACGGCGGTAGCGGTGTGTGCTGTATCCAGGCACAGGACCTCAAACGGCAGCAGGCTGCCATCACCGCGCTTGCCAGTTAGACGAGTATCGTTAATGACCGCTAAAGTAGATTCCAAGGAAGTCGGGCTCGTTGCCGGACTCAATCTGTTTAATTTTTTTCTTGGCACTCGCGACCTGCATTACGGTCTGTGGCAGGATGATCTCGAAGTCTGTATCCAGAACCTGCCCGAAGCCCAGCGGCGCTACTCGGATTTTCTGATCGATCATATCCCTGAAGGAGTGAAGCGTATCCTCGACGTCGGCTGCGGCGCAGGCGGTGTGGCCCGCGAGCTGCTGGCGCGTGGCTACCAGGTAGAGGGCGTCTCGCCCAGTCCGCTATTGTCCGAGGCGGCTCAGCAACAGGCGGGCGAGGATTTTAAAATTCACCAGGGCCGTTTCGAAGACATCGATTTTGCGCCGGAAGACAAGTTTGACCTGGTCCTGTTCAGTGAAAGTTTCCAGTACATAACCCTGAACAGTGTGTTCGACAATGCCATGCGTCGACTCAATCCCGGCGGACACGTGCTGATCGGCGATTTTTTCAAGACCGGTGCGCCCGGCAGGTCGGTTATCGGCGGCGGGCATCCAATTGGCAGGTTTATGGCGGCGCTGGAGAAATCGGGCCTGGAAGTACTGGTGGACAAGGACATCACGCGCGAGACCGCACCCAACCTCGATATCGTAAATCAAATGGGACGCGACCTGTTTTACCCGACCTTCAAGCTGATCGGCTATGCCTTCGATAGCAACCATCCCTGGCTGGCGAAGTTGTTTCGCTGGAAATACCAGAAGAAAATCAAAAAGATCAACCGCAAGTACCTGAGCGGTCAGCGCAACGCCGAAAATTTCGCCAAACACAAGGTTTACCGCCTGTTCCTGTTGCGCGTTGCGGGGAACCAATAGTGGCCTGGTGGGGTAAGGCGCTCGGCGGCGCTTTCGGCTTCATGATTGGCGGACCACTCGGCGCGCTGATGGGAATCGCCTTCGGGCACAGCTTCGATCGGGGCATGCGTGGCGTTGGCGGTGCCGAATTTGCCGCAGACCAGGAACGGATCCAGGCCGCGTTTTTCACCGCCACGTTTTCGGTCATGGGGTATATCGCCAAGGCGGATGGCCGCGTGACACGCGATGAAATACAGCTGGCCGAAGCGGTCATGGATCGTCTGGGGCTGAGCGCCGAAATGCGTGAGTCTGCGAAGAAGCTGTTCGGCGAGGGTAAGGCCGACGATTTTCCGATCGACGAGGTCATGCAGCAGTTTAAGCGCGAAACCCATCGCCGCACCACGCTGATCCAGATGTTTCTCGAAATCCAGCTTCAGGCGGCTTACGCCGATGGCGTCATGCATCCGGCGGAAAAGGAGGCGCTGATCGGAATCTGCGATCACCTCGGTATCCCGCTGGCGCTACTGGATCGACTCGAGGAAATGCTGCGTGCCGGCTTCGGTCGCAGTGGTTACGATGTCGCGAGCGGCAAGACTTCGTTAGCCGACGCTTACCATATCCTCGGTCTCGATGAGTCGGTTAGCGACGCCGAACTCAAGAAAACCTACCGCCGACTGATGTCGCAGCACCACCCCGACAAGCTGGTTGCCAAGGGCCTGCCCGAGGAAATGGTCCAGGATGCGACCGAAAAAACACAGCAGATCAAGGCCGCTTACGAGTTGATTCGCGAATCCCGACGCCAATGAAAAAGGTTTTTACCCACGAAAATCGCATGATTGTTTTTAACATGAAGAACCTGCTGCAAGCGGAGGGTATTGCGACCATCGTGGTTAACGAATTTGCCGCGGGAGGCGCCGGTGACCTGCCGGCCTTCGATACCTGGCCCGAGCTCTGGGTCGAGGACGATGCAAGATTTACCCAGGCACAGGACCTGCTGCGGTCTATACTGGACGATAGTAGCGGTCAGTCCTGGTTTTGCCGGGGTTGCCAGGAAGAGAACGATGCGGCTTTCAAGATTTGCTGGAACTGCGGTCGCGTCTACCAATAAACGGGAGATCTTGCCAATGAGATATTCAATTGCGGCTTTATTGCTACTGTCATCCGCGAGTTTTGCCAACGAGGTCAGTATTCTCGAGGTCGAGGTCGAGTGTCCAAGCATTTGTACTTTCTCGGTAACGCTGGAGCACGAGGACGAAGGCTGGCACCATTACGCGGACAAATGGGAGGTAGTCACGCTCGACGGCAGGCTGCTGAAAGCGAGAGTGTTGCATCATCCGCATGAAAACGAGCAACCCTTTACCCGTTCGTTATCCGGAGTGGCGATCCCGCCCGAAATCAAACAGGTGAAAATTCGCGCGCGTGACTCGAAACACGGTTATAGCAAACAGGAAGTCGTAGTCGACCTGCCGAACAGGGATTAGTTATCCTGCCATAGCAGTCGCAGACCAAGGTAAAGCAGCATGCTGCCCGGGATCCAGCGCTGGATCCAGTCGCTGTATCTGCCGCTGACGCGGTTCGTTCCGGCCGCCACCAGGCAGGCCAGCGAACCGTTGACGATTGCCCCGGTCACCAGGAAAACCGAGCCCAGTGCCAGCGATACCAGGAACCCGGGCGTTTCCACCGCGTTGAGAAACTGCGGGATAAATGCCAAAAAGAACAGCGCGATCTTGGGATTGAGCGAATCCACCAGCAATCCACGGCGAAAGTATTGCCAGTCGTTCACGTCAACCAGGCGGCCCGAGTCGGTCGCCGTTTTCGGTTTCGATCGAAACAGGTCGATGCCGAGATAGATCAGGTAAGCCGCCCCGAGGTACTGCACCAGGGCGAACGCAAACGGCGCGGCAGCCAATACCGCGGCAACACCGCTGGCGGCCAGTACCACGTGCAGCAGCGCGCCGGCGGTCATGCCCAGCACGGCGAACAGTCCCGCCCTGAATCCACGCGCGGCGCTCACCGAGGATACCAGCAGTACCGAAGGGCCGGGCGACAGGTTGACCGCGAGGCAGGCGACAACCAGCAGGATGAAATCGTTCAATTCCACGTTCAGGTCTTACGCGCAGCTTCCCGCGCTTCGACGAAGGCCCGTACCGAGCGCGTGACGTCGGCCTCGGTCGTCGCCCAGGAACACACGCTGACGCGAATCACCTGGCGCTGTCGCCATTGCGTGCCACCCACCCAGCATTCGCCCGATTGCTGGATCGAGTCGATCGTTGCGGTGGTAAGCGCATCGTTATCGCAGGCCACCAGTACCTGGTTGAAAACCACGTCGTTCAGAATCTCGAAGCCCTGCTGTTCGAGCTCGCGGGCAAACTGCAGGGCGCGCAGGTGCAGGCCATAAACCAGCTCATCGACGCCCGACCTGCCGAGGTACTTGAGCGCGGCCCAGAGTTCGCAAATGCGCGAGCGGCGTGACATTTCAGGCGTATGCAGCATGCCGTCACGGTGATCGCTATAGGTAATGTAGGCGCCCGAGGCCTGTAGTGCGGTTACCAGGGCGTCGCGATCGCGACACATGATGACGCCGCTGTCGTAGGGCGTGTTGAGGGTCTTGTGCCCGTCGAAGGACCAGGAATCGGCGAGTTCGATACCGCGGGTCAGGTGCTTCAGCCTGGCGGCCGTCGCCGCCCACAGGCCGAAAGCGCCGTCGACATGTACCCAGGCGCCTGCCTTACGAGCAAGCTGGCCGAGCGTCTCGAAATCGTCGAAGGCCCCCGAATTGACGTTTCCTGCCTGCAATACCAGGATGCTCGACGCGTCGAGTTCGGGCATCGCGGCGGTATCGATCCTGCCCTGGGCGTCGGCCGGCACCCATTCGACGTTATCGAGACCAAAACCGAGCAGCGCGATCGCCTTGGAAACGGTGCCGTGTGACTGCCGGCTCGCGACCACGCGGAGCCTGGGTGCATCGATGAACCCGCGTCGATTGATATCCCAGCCGAGGCGCGCAAAGTTACGCTGACGCGCCGCTGCCAGCCCGCAGAAAATGGACAGCGATGAACCGCTGACGAATCCGGCCACGGTCGAGTCCGGCAGGGCAAACAGCTCACGCAGCCAGCCCTCGGTAACTTCCTCGAGGCGTGATGCGATCGGTGACGCGAGGTACAGGGGCGTGTTCTGATCCCAGAAATCGGTCAGCCAGCGTACCGCCAGTGTCGCCGGAATGACACCGCCGTTTACCAGTCCGAAATAACGTCCGCCGATCTGCGCCACGGTTGCCGCCGAGCCGTAACGATCCAGTTGCTGCAGGATTTGACGCGCGTCACCGGGTGTGTCGGGTAGCGGCTCATCGAACCGGGCCAGGTCTTGCAGCGCCTGCGGTGTCGGGAACACGTTGCGCGTCAACGCCGCATCGGCATAAGCGTAGGCGGCGTTGCGGGCGTCGTCGAACGCCGTTTTTTGCAACATTTCGTCAAACATGCGCTTACGGATATCGTCACTCATTTAGCTTGCTTCCCAGGATCTGGTTTATCCTGGCTTTCAACTCCGGCAACAGCTCGGAGGCGAACCAGGGATTTTGGCTGAGCCAGCGATTATTCCTCGGGCTCGGATGCGGTAAGGGTATCACGGCGGGCCAGCCGTCACGCCAGCGCCGCACCTGCTCGGTCAGGGAACGGGCTTGTGCCCGCAGGTGGTAGCGCTGTGCGTACCGCCCCAGCATCAGGGTTAACTCGATCTGAGGCATTTGCGCCAGCAGCGGTTGCCGCCACCGTGCCGCGCATTCGGGGCGCGGCGGCAAGTCGCCGGATTTGCCGGTCCCAGGGTAGCAGAATCCCATCGGCAGAATGGCGATGCGGGCGGCGTCGTAAAATACCTCTCGCTCGATACCCATCCAGTCGCGCAAGCGATCTCCGCTGGAATCGTCGAACGGGATGCCCGAGGCATGCACCCGGTTGCCGGGCGCCTGCCCGGCGATCAGGATCCTGGCGGTGTCGGAACACTGTAATACCGGGTTAGGGCCGAGCGGCAACTCGGCGGCGCAGATTCGACAACGCCTGACCTCCGATAACAGCAACTCGAGGCTGTTCAACTGCGGGCCTGGTGACTCAGAAACTGCCCGTTGCGGATACCGCTGGAGGCCTTTTCATGCCAGGCCAGCTTGCCGTTGACCCAGACGCTGACGATGCCGTCACTGGGCTGGTTCGGAGATTCGAAACTGGCGCGATCGATGATTTCATCCGGATCGAACAGCACCAGGTCGGCATAGTTGCCAGGCACGATGCTGCCGCGATTCTCGAGGCCGAATCGATGCGCGGTCAGGGCGGTCATTTTGTGCACCGCCGTTTCCAGGTCGAACAGTTTCTTTTCCCGCACATAGTGGCCGAGTACGCGCGGAAAGGTTCCCCACAGGCGCGGATGCGGGATTTCCATCGAGGCGATCCCGTCGGAACCGATCATCGCGGCGGGGTGGGCCATGATGCGTTCGAGGTCGGCATCGTCCATCTGAAAATAAATCGCGGCAGCCGGGTAGAGGCGATCGCAGGCTTCTTCGATCGAGCATTGCCA
>JAASSH010000226.1 GCA_021767985.1 Gammaproteobacteria bacterium
ATCTCGGGCGACGCAAAAGCCGAGGCAAAAGACGTGTGGCGTCGATTGCCGGAATCGAAGGGTGATTTGCGTACCAGTCGATGTACCCCGGTTTCGGTGCGCAACCAGCCGAAGGCGTACGGGCCCTCGAATCGAATCGTGGCGCTCTTGATACCGGCGACATCGCCTTCCGACACCTCGATCAACTCTGTCTTGAAGCCCTTGGCCTCACCCCAGCGCAGATACATGCGCAGCAGCATCTCGGCCCAGTCCTGGGCCTCGGTGCCGCCGGCACCGGACTGGATGTCGAGGAAAGCATTGCTGTCATCCATTTCACCGGAAAACATGCGCCTGAACTCTAGCCCGGAGACGTTTTTCTCAACCAGAGCAAGGTCGGTCTCGACCTCGGACACGGTCGCTGCATCCTCTTCAGCAGCCGCCAGTTCCAGCAGCTCGGCGGCATCTTCCAGGGCTTGCTAGCCCTGATCCAGCCCGTCGACTACGGCCTCGAGAGCGGCTTTTTCCTTTCCCAGGGATTGTGCACGCTCGGGATCGCTCCAGACGTCCGGGTTCTCCAGTTCGAGCATGACTTCTTCCAGTTTTTCGCGCTTCTGGTCGTAGTCAAAGATACCCCCGCAGCAGTTCGATCCTCGATTCGAGGTCTTCGATTTGCTGAGAAATGTGATTCGTCTCCACGCTGATCGCCTGTCGTTGAAAAAACGCGCATTCTACCCGATCTAAATTGATAATATCACCCGCTCTACCCTGTTTTTCCGTCCGCCGTTAGGCTAAAATGTGCCGCCGATTTTTCCGACTACGAGGTAACAAGTGTCACAAGATGTTGAGGTTCAATTGCAGGTCTGGAAGGACCTTGCGATCAGCAAACAAATCCTGATGGGCGCCGCCACCGACGCGCTTGGACTGAATGCGGAATGCACCACCGAAGAACTCAAGGCCGCGCTGAACGAGGCGATTCAACGTGCGAAAGACGCCGATCTCAACATCCAGGAGACTCGCAGTCACGCGGAACAGCAAATCGTCGAATTCCGCAACCAGGCCGAAACCGCGGAAAAGGCCCGCGCCGAGGCCGAGGAAAAGGTTGCCGCCGCGATCAAGGCGCGCGAGCAGGCCGAGCGTCAGCTGGCCACGGGCAAGGCCGACAATGCCGAGGCGCTGAAGAAGGCCAGGGCCGAAGTTACTGACAAGCAGAACAAGCTCAAGGCGATATCCAAGGCACTGGCAGACACTCCGGAAAACGTCGTACGAAAACTGAAAACCCTGAAAAAGCAAAAAATGGATGAGGCCAAACTGCGCGCTCAGGCCGAGTCCAGGCTGCAGTCGATGCGCAAGGAAAAAGCGAAACTCGAGGACGAGCTGGAAGCGAACAAGTCGGCCCTCGAAGACGCGGCCAAACTGGCGCAGCAGCTGCGGGCGATGCACGAAACCTGCGTCAAGGCCGAAGCCACCATCGCCGGCCTCAGCGACGACAAGAAGGATCAGATCACGGTACCTGAACTGGACCAGGCAGCGCTCGAGTCACTGGAACAGGCGCTCGGCGACAAATAATACTCGCTAGTCGCGCTGCGGCGCCTGCCGCGGAATCTCGAACAGGATGCTGGCGCCCTGCCCGGCATTGTTTTCAGCCCAGATTCGACCGCGATGCAAATCGATGATCTCGCGACAGATCGCGAGACCGAGGCCGGTGCCGCCGGCCTGATTACGATTCCCCGAACTCTGGTAAAACTTGTCGAATACCTGGTCGAGTTCTTCCGCGGGAATACCGATGCCCTCGTCGGACACCTGCACCCGGCAACCGTTTTCCAGGCACTCGAGCTGGATCGCGATTTCGCCTCCCTCGGGGCTGAACTTGATCGCGTTGGCGATGATATTGGTGATAACCTGCAAAATCCGGTTGCGATCGCAAACGCAACTTGACGCGGCGGAAATCGCCTCGATCTCGCAGCGCAGATTCTTTTCGCGCAGGCGTACACCCTGCTCCGTGACGCAGGCCCTGACCAGGTCGGCGAGATCGACCGGCGTCATATCGAGACGCATCTTGCCCGCTTCCAGCTTGGACAGATCGAGCAGATCGTTCAACAGGTATAGCAGCCGCGTGCCGCTGACCTGGATGTTTTCCAGGTACCGCCGCAGTTTTTCCTGGCTTAGCGTTTCCAGTCGCTTGAGCCCGAGCTCGGTAAAGCTCAGGATGCCGTGCATCGGGGTGCGTAGTTCATGGCTCATGGAGGCAAGAAACTCCGACTTGGCCTCGTTTGCTCGTTCCGCCGCCTCGCGTGCATTCTGCAATTCTGTCACGTCGACATGCATGCCCACGCGTGAACCGTTCGGCAGGCGACGCACGGCGATTTGAATCGAGCGTCCGTCAGTCAGGCGATCGATGAATGTGGTGCTTTCAGTGTGCTGGCGCTGCATGCGCTGCTTCAACCACTCTTCCGGATTGACCTGGGCCTCCCGGTAAACACCCATGTCGGCTCCGTACTGCAGGAATCGTTCGAACGGTACGCCCTCGTTGATGAAGAATTGTTGTGTCGGATACAGGTCGAAAAACCTGCGATTGAAGCGCTCGATGTAACCCTCCGCGTTAACCATCAGGAAACCGCCGGGCACGTTTTCGATTGCGGCTTCGAGCATCCTGTCACTGGAAAGCTTTTCGCGTTCGACTTTCCTGCGGTCGGTTACATCCTGCAGCGTTCCGATCGACTCCACCACCTTGCCATCATGCCGGATCACGGGGCTTAGCCGCTCGATGATATGTCGTATTTGGCCGTCGGGGTGGACAATCCGGTATTCAATATTCAACAGCTGGTCGTTAGCGAGGTATTTTTTGTACGCCTCCATTACGCGCTCGTAATCATCCGGATAAAATAATCCCTGACGTTGCCGAGGGGTCTGGTTGAAAAGGTACTCAGCGGAGCGCCCCCAAATCCTGGTGAATTCCGAACTGCAGGATATCAACCGGTCCCGCTCCTCGTCCCACCGAAAACTACCCACCTTGGCGATGCTCTGGGCCTCTTCGAGTTCGGCTTCGACACGCCGGGACTCGGTGATATCCTGCAGTGTCCATAACTGCTCGACGATCTTGCCATCTCGCTTCAAGGAGGTTTCACCACGCTCGATCACGTGACGAACCTCGCCATCCGGGCGCACGATACGAAACCTTATTTCGGAGAGAGCGTCGGTCTTATAAGCAAGTTCGAATTCCTCCTTTATTCTTTCCAGATCGTCTGGATGTATACCGAAGAAGTTGTCGGACTCTAAATTTGCCAGCAGCTCCGCTTTGGGCCAGCCGCAGATTCTCGCAAACTCGTCGCTGCAGGAAAGTACTCGTCTGTTTTCGAGATCCCAGCGAAAACTGCCGATTCTGGCGATTTGCTGGGCCGCCTCGAACTCGGCTTCGATACGCCGGGATTCAGTGACATCCTGCACCGTACCCAACTGCTCGATGACCTTGCCGTCGCGCCTGACAGCAGTGTCCCCGCGCTCGACCACATGGCGAATTTCACCATCTGGCCGCACGATTCGATACTCTATCTCGTATATCTCATCGATTACATCCGCCCTGGCATAGGCCCGGGACAATCTTTCACGATCATCCGGATGCACCCCGATTAACATATCCTCGTCGGCCGTGAGCAATTCTTCTAATGACCTGCCGAGAATTCGCGCAAATTCCTCCGTAGCAGATATCAATCGACGTTCCTCGACGTGCCACCGAAAACTGCCGATCTGGCCTATACGCTGCGCCGTTTCGAGTTCTGTTTCGACATTCTTGTAGGCCGTGATGTCGACCCGTAAGCCGACGATTCCGCCGCCCGGGAGTTTCTGGTCGATAGTCCGAATCCAGGTTCCGTTAGCCGTCTGCTGATCGAAGGCCCCGGTGGGATTTTTATGCAGTTCGACCCGATGCTTTATCCAGTATTCCCGTTCCTCGTCGGTTGCGAATTGTTTGGTACCCGCATAGGCGCGTGCAATTTCCTCGAAACTGGTGCCGGGTTCGAATTTATCCTCGATGTCGGAGTACAGGTCGCGGTATCGTTCGTTGCACATCACCAGCCGCCCATCCGCATCGAACAGCACGAATCCGTCGTTCAACAAATTTGTTGCGGTGTAGATCAGGTCTTGCGAATGCGTTTGTCGAGATTGCTGTTCGCTGGTATCGACCACTTCGTATCCCGAACCCCGGTAGCCCAGAAACTCGCCGTTATTGTCGTAATAGGGCTTGCCGTTGATCCGATATCGAATGATTCGTCCGTCGGCTATTCGCGCCCGGTACTCGACATCGACCAGCGGCAACTGATTCTCGATACAGTGCCGGTACTCCCGCCAAATCGCCTCGTCTTCCGGGTTATCGCTTGCGAGGCGTAACTCTTCGCGGGTTCTGCCGAGAATGTCCTCGGGCCTGGCGCCGGTAATTTCGAACAAATGCGACGACAGGAACACGAAACGATTGGCCGCATCGGTTTCCCAGAACCAGTCGCTAGAGGACTCGGCATACTGGTGAAATCGATCCTCGGTTCGCCTCAACTCGCCGGTGCGCCGATCGAACTCGGCCTCGAGTTCCCCTCGCAGCCGCGCCAGGTTGTCACGCAGCAGTAAGGCAACGAAATAGGTTAGTCCGCAGCCAAACAGAAAAGGAATTGCAAGGGTTGCCGGGCTGATCTTTTCGAAACCAAAACCGAATCCCTGCACCAGGATTGCTACCAACGTCAGAGCAATACCACCGCCGAGCGTGATGATGGCGTTGGAAAACCTGGTTGATTTCGAACTCAAAACCTGCGACATATCCTTACTGGCTGCTTGCTTCCGGGTGCAGGCGGGTACTATCTCGCCTGCGGCAGCAGCGGCGGGGCCTCGACCGAAACAAAGGTTTCCGGAAAAAAACCGTTGA
>JAASSH010000227.1 GCA_021767985.1 Gammaproteobacteria bacterium
CTGCCCCACAGGCATTACCACGCACGACGTCAAGCTGCAGCGGGGCCTCAACGTCGCCAACAAGGCGGAACGCGTAGCGAATTTCCAGGATCAGATCGAGCACGAAGTCGGTATCATTGCGCATTCCTGCGGCGTGCACGAGCCGCGCCAGTTGCGTCGAGTTCATTGCCGGGTGGTGATGGACAACGGCCGCTCGACGCCGCTGGACGAACTGTTTCCGGACCAGGTTGCCGCCGGGCCGGAGAACCCGGAACCCCCGCCAACCGAAGTCTCTCACGCCTGAGGAATCCGTATGAAAGCCAGCGATCTATTTGTAAAATGCCTCGAAAACGAAGGCGTCGAGTATGTCTTCGGAATTCCCGGTGAAGAAAATCTGGACGTCATGGATTCGATGATCGGCAGCCCGATCAAGTTCATAACCACGCGGCACGAGCAGGGTGCGGCCTTCATGGCCGACGTTTACGGGCGCCTGACCGGCAAGGCCGGGGTTTGCCTGGCGACGCTGGGCCCGGGTGCGACCAATCTCGTTACCGGTTTCGCCGATGCCAACATGGACCGCGCGCCGATCATCGGTATTGCCGGGCAGGGTGCGACCACGCGCATGCACAAGGAGAGCCACCAGGTGCTCGACCTGGTCAACCTGTTCGCGCCGATTTCGAAATACAGCGTGCAGATCCGAGAACCCGAGATCGTCGGTGAAATCGTGCGCAAGGCGTTCAAAGCCGCGCAGGCCGAGAAACCGGGCGGCAGCTTTATCGATTTCCCGGAAAACGTCGCGGCGATGCCGGTCGACGGCAAGCAACCGCTCAAGGTACAGAGCGCGAAACCCCCGGTGCCGCCGGCCGACAAGATTGCGCAGGCGGCTGAAATCATTTCCGGTGCCAGCTATCCGTTGATCATGGCAGGCAACGGGGTGGTGCGCGCCGACGCCAGCCGGGCCCTGGTCGGGTTTGCCGAAAAGCTCAATATTCCGGTGGCCACCACTTTCATGGCGAAGGGCAGCATTCCGTTTTCGCACGAACTGTCGCTGGGGACTGTCGGATTGCAGGCGCATGATTACGTCGCTTGCGGTTTCGATCGCGCCGACGTCGTGATTTGCGTCGGCTACGACATGATCGAATACCACCCGCACCTGTGGAACCAGGAAAAGGCGCAAAAGATTATCCACATCGATATGAGCCCTGCCGAGGTCGACGAGCATTACATGCTCGAATGCGGCGTGGTCGGCGACATCAGCGCGGGGCTCGACGCGGTTGCGGCGCAGGCGACGCCACTGCCCGAGTCGAAGGCGCGCGCGCTGCGCGAAACCATCGTCGAAGAACTCAACGCGCACGCGGGCGATGCCGCCTTTCCGATGGCGCCGCAACGCATCATTCTCGATCTGCGCAAGGCGCTGCAACCCGACGATATCGTCGTGTCCGATGTCGGTGCGCACAAGATGTGGATGGCGCGCATGTACCAGGCCGAGCGTCCCAATACCTGCATCATTTCGAATGGTTTCGCCTCGATGGGCATTGGCCTGCCGGGCGCGATCGCGGCCAAGCTCGCCTTTCCCGATCGCACCGCTGTAACCGTAACCGGTGACGCCGGCTTCCTGATGAACTCGCAGGAGATCGAAACCGCGCTGCGGATTGGTGTTGCCATCGTCGTCCTGGTGTGGAACGACAGCAAGTACGGTCTGATCAAGTGGCACCAGGATCGCCGCTTCTCGCGTGACACGCAGATCGAGTTCAACAATCCCGATTTCGTCAAGTACGCGGAAAGTTTCGGCGCCAAAGGATACCGGGTCGAAACCGCGGACGATTTGTTACCGACCTTGAAACAGGCGATTGCCGATGACACCGTGGTGCTGATCGACTGCCCGGTAGATTACTCGGAGAACATGAAGCTCACCGAAAAGCTCGGTAACCTGGTCTGCCCGATTTAAGAAAACCCGGGGACAGTATACTCACTCGATCTATCCGGCGTGGACGCCCCGCTTGCGGGCGATTTGCGCGCGCATGATATTCTGGTAGTTGCGGATTTGCCTGACATAGGTCACCGGCTCGGCGCCGCGCGCGTAGCCATACTTCAGGTTCTTGTAGTATTTCTTTTGTGACAGCAGCGGCAATACGCCTTTCAGCTCGAGCCAGCTATCCGGATCGAGATCGAGATCCCGGGCCAGCGTGCGTGCATCGTGTAAATGTCCCATACCGACATTGTAGGCCGCGAGCGCGTACCACCAGCGATCCTCGCCCTTGACGCTATCCGGAATCCTTTTTTCCAGGCGGCTCAGGTACTTGGCCCCACCCATGATGCTCTGCTCGACGTCGAGGCGGCTCTCGACGCCCATCTCCTTGGCCGTGGTCAGCGTCAGCATCATGATCCCGCGTACCCCGGTCGGACTTTTTGCGCGCCGGTTCCAGTGCGACTCCTGGTAAGACTGCGCCGCCAGCAGGGTCCACGGGATGTCGTGTTTTGCCGCGTACTTTTTGAATAGCGCCTCGAGCCGCGGCAGTCGCGACTTCATGCGCCTGATAAAACTGCGCATGTCGACATAGTCGAATGCCTCGATCTTGTAATGGCGATCCTGCAGTACCAGCAGTGTGCCGTCGTTTTCGATCGCGTTCAGCCATTGTTCGATCGAATCCGACAGCGCTTCCCACTCGGGAGACAGGTTCCAGGCCAGGGCCTGCTGTTCCTCGATGGTGAATGCCACCTTTAACTCCGGGTAAAACCGCCGCTTGATATTAACTTCGCTCGAATTGGCGATGGTGCAATCGATTTCCTTGCGCCAGACCAGTTGCAGTAAGTCGTCGACGCTGGCATCTTCCTCGGATTCCCAGGTCAGATCGGGAAATTCCTGCTGCAACTCGAACAGCCGCGATTCGTAATGCGAATCGGCGACTACGACCAGCTCCACATCGGCCAGTTCCCCGGTCGTGGACGGCAATTTGCCACGATTGCGGCGACATACCACCTGGATGTCGACCTCCTGGTATCCCGGACCGAACACGTACCCCTGGTCTTCCAGCGGGGGGTAAAAAGTCATGCCGGCGGTAGCGATATGGCCTTCGTCTCTTGAAATGGCATCCAGCACCTCGCGGTTGCTATCGCGGATGTCGAAGCGCAGGTCGACGCCGAGATAACTGGCGAAGGATTCGAGGTAATCGTACTCGGGGCCTGCCGGACCCTCGTTACCCTGGTACAGGGTGGTTGGCGATTCACGTGCAATAACCACCAGTTCCCCCGATTGCTTCAGCGCGTCGACGCTGGTATCGCCGCTTAGCATGAAAAACGACAGCACCAGTATCAACAAGGTCACCGACTTGACCGGCCGTCGATGAGTAAAGCGGTCGGGCAATAGCGACTCGAGACCTTGCTCGAGTCTCATTAGCGGCGCTACGATCAGGCGTTGAATCCGGGCGCGGTTGTCGTCGGTGTTCAGCAGTTCAAACAGATCCGCCAGGCTGTGCCAGCAGAAACCGGCCATCGGCAGCAGGAAATTGTTGACCAATGCGATCAGCTCGCTCGCCAAAAAGTCCAGCAGTGCCCTGATGTTCTGTAGAATATTTTGTTTTAAATCAGCCATGGAAGCTCGCACTATATGCCGCCAGCATAATTACCCCACGCCATATTTTCCACCGCTCGGACTAATTGATTTTGACGGTCCGCAGCGCGTGAAGCGCGTTAGCGCCTGGTCAGGCCGGTGTAGGCGATCGGTTTTTCACCGGATTTTTCTTCGCGGCGCAGGACGTAAATGCCCGACAGGACGATGATAGCGATACCGGTCATGGTGGCCAGGTCGGGTATCTCAGTCCACACCAGGTAACTCAGTACCGTCACCCAGATGATCATCACGTACTCGAATGGCGCCAGCCGCGAGGCCTGGGCATTTTTATAGGCATGACTCATGAACATGAAGCCGAGTGCGCTGGTCAAGCCGGTGAAAGTCAACAACATCATGTCGAAGGCGCCCGGCATCGCCCAGGGTAGCAGCATGGTTTTTTCGCTTGGCGTAGCCGCCTGCAGCGGATCGGCCCCGGACAGTACCCATCCCGTGATGGGCGCCAGTAACGCGAACGCAAGGCTGGCGTAAAGCGACATGATCGACGCCGGCGCGGTCATACGCGCATAGCGCACCAGCACCTGGCAAAAGGCGTAGAAAAAGGCTGCCATTATCGGCAACAGCGCCACCAGGCTGAACTGTTCGGTATCGGGGCGCAATACCACCAGTACGCCGATGAACCCGATAATGATGCCGAGAAAGCGCCGCAGACCAACGCGTTCGCCGAGCAGCGGAATAGACAGCAACGTAATAAAAAAGGGCGCGGTAAAAAACAGCGCGGTCGCCATGGTTAGCGAGATTTCCGCCAGGCCGGTATAGCAAGCCATGAATGCGACGAACATCAGTAGCCCGCGCAGCACGTGGTATCCGGGATGGTGCAATCTCAAGCTTGGGAGACGGATGCTGAAATGAATCAGTATCAGCAGCAGCAGGACTGCGACCAGCCCGCGTATCGTCATGATTTCGTGGATCGGGTAGGTGCCGCTCATTTCCTTGATGATGACATCCTGAATCGCGAACAACAGCTTGCCGCCAGCCATAATCGCTACCGCCTGCAGCAACGCACCCATGGCGCTTGCCGATTTCAACTCCTGGAGATTCTCAGCTCTAGCCCCGCTACCCGGAGCAGTTCGACTTCCTGGTCCAGGTCGGCGGCGGTCAGCGGATGATTCTCGAGCCATAGCTGCGGAATGCCGAGCGTCATGACTTCTGCCTCGTCCACGTGAACATGGATTGTCGGCAACTCGATCGGGGTTCGGCCGCGATTAAACAGTACCGCTAGCCGCAGCAGGCGCGTCATCAGGTTCAGCGCCTCGGAGCGCACGTAGGCGCTGCC